>NZ_JBEXEQ010000010.1:0-273514 GCF_040703155.1 Streptomyces sp. NPDC005435 | reverse complement strand
CCGCCCCCGCGGGGCGCCGCGCGGGGGGGGGGCGGGCGGCGCCGCCCGCGGCGGGGCGCGCGGCGGGGTTTGGGCCCGCCCCGGCGCGCCGGCGTGTGCGCGGGCCCGGGGAGCGCGCCGGGGCGGCCGGATTTGTACGGTCCGCGCGCCGCCCGGCCGAACGCGCAGGCCAGCGCCGCGGCCATACGGATACCCTGGGCATGTGACCGACGCCCAAGACACCGCAGCAGACAGTTCCCTGCGCATCACCGGAGGCACCCCTCCGGACGACGCCGGATCTTCTGTGACGGGGGCGTCCGCCCTGGCCGGGGCCCCGATTCCGGCGCCGGTCCCGCTGCTTGAGCCCCGTGAGGGCATCCCGCCGGTGATCGCCGACGCGGCCGGGCTGGCCGAGGTCGTCGCCGCGTTCGCCGCCGGTTCGGGACCGGTCGCCGTCGACGCCGAGCGCGCCTCGGGCTACCGCTACGGCCAGCGCGCCTACCTGGTGCAGCTGCGCCGCCAGGGCGCGGGCACCGCGCTGATCGACCCCGTCGGCTGCCCCGACCTGTCCTCCCTCGGCGAGGCGCTGTCCGGCACCGAGTGGGTGCTGCACGCCGCCACCCAGGACCTGCCCTGTCTGCGCGAGATAGGCATGCTGCCCACCCGGCTGTTCGACACCGAACTGGCCGGCCGGCTCGCCGGGTTCCCCCGGGTCGGCCTCGGCGCGATGGTCGAGAACGTGCTCGGCTTCGTCCTGGAGAAGGGCCACTCGGCCGTCGACTGGTCCACCCGCCCGCTGCCCGAACCCTGGCTGCGCTACGCCGCGCTGGACGTGGAACTCCTGGTGGACCTGCGGGACGCCCTGGAGAAGGAGCTGGACCGGCAGGGCAAGCTGGAGTGGGCCCTGGAGGAGTTCGCCGCGATCGCCTCCGCGCCGCCCGCCGAGCCGCGCAAGGACCCCTGGCGGCGTACGTCCGGGATGCACAAGGTACGCAGGCGGCGCCAGCTCGGTGTCGTCCGCGAGCTGTGGGAGACCCGGGACCGGATCGCCCAGCGGCGGGACGTCTCGCCGGGCAAGGTGCTGAGCGACGCGGCGATCGTGGAAGCGGCGCTGGCCGTGCCGTCCAACGTCCACGCGCTCGCCGCGCTGAACGGTTTCGGACACCGGATGGGGCGGCGTCAGCTGGAGCAGTGGCAGACGGCGATCGACCGGGTGAAGGCTCTTCCCGAGTCCGAGCTTCCCCAGCCGGGCCAGCAGCTGACGGGTCCGCCTCCGCCGCGCGCCTGGTCCGACAAGGACCCAGCGGCCGCCGCCCGCCTCTCCGCCGCCCGCGCGGGGGTCACCGCGCTGGCCGAGCGGCTCGACATGCCCCAGGAGAACCTGATCTCCCCGGACACGGTGCGGCGCCTGTGCTGGGAACCTCCGGTGGTTGTCAGCGGGGAGTCCGTCTCGGCTGTGCTGCGGGGACTCGGCGCGCGGGAGTGGCAGATCGCTCAGGTGACGCCGGTTCTGGTGACGGCACTGTCTGCCGACGGCGCGTAATCGCCGTAACGGGTTGCGCGGGCATGGCGGGTGCGGGCCGCCGGTGGCCGTTCGCGCAGTTCCCCGCGCCCCTGAAAAGACCACACCTGGCCGCCCGCTGAAAACGCCCACCCCGCCCCCGTCCTGGCCGTGGGCAGTCGTTCCGCTGGGGCGGAACGGGTGGGCACGGCCTCCCACGCCGGGCGCCTCTTCAGCACAGGTCCACTGAAGCCACCGGTGTGACGTTCACCGCTAGCCGGGGCCGGGCTGTGCAGCTACGTTACTCATAAGTAGCATGGGGTTGAGCAAGCGCTCAGCGTCCCGCACCCTGGAGGAGCCATCGTGCCTCGTACCGTCAGGGACGTCGTCTTCGTCGACGGCGTCCGTACCCCGTTCGGCAAGGCGGGCCCGAAGGGCATCTACCACGAGACCCGCGCGGACGACCTCGTCGTCAAGGCGATCCGTGAGCTGCTGCGCCGCAACCCCGGCCTGGACCCGCAGAAGATCGACGAAGTCGCCATCGCCGCGACGACCCAGATCGGCGACCAGGGCCTGACCCTGGGCCGCACGGCGGGCATCCTCGCCGGCCTGCCGCAGTCGGTCCCCGGCTACTCCATCGACCGCATGTGCGCGGGCGCCCTGACCGCCGTGACCTCGGTCTCCGGCTCGGTCGCCTTCGGCGCGTACGACGTGGCGATCGCGGGCGGCGTCGAGCACATGGGCCGTCACCCCATGGGCGAGGGCGTGGACCCCAACCCCCGCTTCGTGAGCGAGAAGCTGGTCGACGAGTCCGCCCTGTTCATGGGCATGACCGCCGAGAACCTGCACGACCGCTACCCGACGATCACCAAGCAGCGCGCCGACGAGTACGCGGTGCGCTCGCAGGAGAAGGCCGCCAAGGCGTACGCCGACGGCAAGATCCAGCAGGACCTGGTGCCGATCTCGGTCCGCCGTACCAACGAGGAGGCGGGCGAGACCGGCTGGGGTCTGGTCACGGCCGACGAGCCGATGCGCCCGGGCACCACGCTGGAGAACCTGGCCGGCCTGAAGACGCCGTTCCGGGTGCACGGCCGGGTCACCGCGGGCAACGCGGCCGGTCTGAACGACGGCGCCACCGCCTCGATCATCGCGAGCGAGGACTTCGCCCGCGAGCACGGCCTGCCGGTCAAGATGCGCCTGGTCTCGTACGCCTTCGCGGGCGTCGAGCCCGAGGTCATGGGCTACGGCCCGATCCCGGCGACCGAGAAGGCGCTGGCCAAGGCGGGCCTGTCGATCTCCGACATCGGCCTGTTCGAGATCAACGAGGCCTTCGCCGTCCAGGTGCTGGCCTTCCTGGAGCACTACGGCATCGCGGACGACGACAGCCGCGTCAACCAGTACGGCGGCGCCATCGCCTTCGGCCACCCGCTGGCCTCCTCCGGCGTGCGTCTGATGACTCAGCTGGCCCGCCAGTTCGAGGAGCACCCCGAGGTCCGCTACGGCCTGACGACCATGTGCGTCGGCTTCGGCATGGGCGCGACGGTCATCTGGGAGAACCCGAACTTCGAGGGGGACAAGTGAGCACCACCACCGAGCTGCTGAAGGGTGCGGCCGAGCTGTTCCCCGGCGAGGTCGTCACCCAGGCCCATGTACGGCACTTCGAACTGCCCTTCAACGCGGGCAGGTTCGCGCTGATCACGCTGGACAACGGCTTCGACCACACCAAGCCGACCACCTTCGGCCCGGCCTCGCTGGCGAACCTGAACGCCGCCATCGACCAGGTCGAGAAGGAGGCCGCGGACGGCGGCATCGTCGGCGTCGGCATCACCGGCAAGCCGTTCATCTTCGCGGTCGGCGCCGACCTCAAGGGCGTCGAGCTGCTGAAGAACCACGAGGACGCGCTCGCCATCGGCAAGGGCGGCCACGCGGTCTTCAAGCGCCTGTCCGGGCTGGCCGTGCCGACCTTCGCGTACTACAACGGCGCGGCCATGGGCGGCGGTGTCGAGGTCGGTCTGCACTGCACCTACCGGACCGTCTCCCAGTCGGTCCCGGCGTTCTCGCTGCCCGAGGTCTTCCTCGGCCTGGTCCCCGGCTGGGGCGGCTGCGCCCTGCTGCCGAACCTGATCGGCGCCGACAAGGCCGTCTCGGTCATCATCGAGAACAGCCTCAACCAGAACCGTCAGCTCAAGGGCAAGCAGGTCTTCGAACTCGGCATCGCGGACGCGCTGTTCGAGGGCGCGGACTTCCTGGAGCAGTCGCTGCTGTGGACCGCCCGGGTGCTCAAGGGCGACCTCGTCGTCGAGCGCCCGGAGATCGACCGGGGCGAGGCGTGGGACCAGGCCGTCGCCAAGGGCCGTTTCATCGCGGACTCCAAGGTGCACGGCGCGGCCCCGGCCGCCTACCGCGCTCTCGACATCATCGAGGGTGCCAAGGACGGCGACCTGGACAAGGGCTTCGCCGCCGAGGACCAGGCGCTCGCCGACCTCATCATGGGTGGCGAACTGCGCGCGGGCATCTACGCGTTCAACCTGGTGCAGAAGCGCGGCAAGCGCCCCGCCGGCGCGCCGGACAAGGCGCTGGCGCGTCCGGTCACCAAGGTCGGTGTCGTGGGCGCCGGTCTGATGGCCTCCCAGCTCGCGCTGCTGTTCCTGCGCCGCCTGGAGGTGCCGGTCGTGCTGACCGACATCGACCAGGAGCGCGTCGACAAGGGTGTGGGCTACGTCCACGCCGAGATCGACAAGCTGCTCGGCAAGGGCCGTATCCACCAGGACAAGGCCAACCGTCTCAAGGCGCTGGTGACCGGTGTCCTGGACAAGGCCGAGGGCTTCGCGGACGCGGACTTCATCATCGAAGCCGTCTTCGAGGAGATGGGCGTCAAGCAGAAGGTGTTCGCGGAGGTCGAGGCGGTCGCCCCGGCGCACGCGATCCTCGCCACCAACACCTCCTCGCTGTCGGTGTCGGAGATGGCGTCGAAGCTGAAGCACCCCGAGCGGGTCGTGGGCTTCCACTTCTTCAACCCGGTCGCGATCCTGCCGCTGCTGGAGATCGTGCGCGGCGAGCAGACGGACGACGCCTCGCTGGCGACCGCGTTCGCGGTGGCCAAGAAGCTGAAGAAGACCGCGGTGCTGGTCAAGGACGCCCCGGCGTTCGTCGTGAACCGCATCCTGACCCGCTTCATGGGCGAGATCCAGAACGTCATCGACGAGGGCACCCCGGTCGCCGTCGCCGAGAAGGCCGTCGAGCCGCTCGGTCTGCCGATGTCCCCGCTGGTCCTGCTTGAGCTGGTCGGTCCCGCGATCGGTCTGCACGTCTCGGAGACCCTCAACCGGGCCTACCCCGAGCGCTTCACGGTCTCCCCGAACCTCAAGGCGGTCGTCGAGGCGGGCAAGCGCGGCTTCTACGTCTACGACTCCGGCAAGCCGGAACTGGACCCCGAGGTCGCCGCGCTCCTCAAGCAGGGCGACACCGTCCTGACCGAGGAGCAGGTCCGCGCCCGCGTCCTGGACGCGGTGGCCCAGGAGATCGGCCTCATGCTGGACGAGGGCGTCGTCGCCGAGGCCCAGGACATCGACCTCTGCCTGATCACCGGCGCCGGCTGGCCCTTCCACCTGGGCGGCATCACGCCGTACCTGGACCGCGAGGGCGTCTCGGAGCGGGTGAACGGGAAGCGCTTCCTGGAGCCGGGCGTGGCGAGCGTGCCCGCGTAACGCTCCCCCGAGCATCGAAGGGCCCCCGCGGTGACGCGGGGGCCCTTCGTCTTGCCCGGAGTTCACGCGCGTTCACACCTTCCACACCAGTTGTTCACCTATGCGATATGGCTGGTTAGAATCTTGCAAGCTTCCGTAAGGAAGTCGGTTCACTCCTCACAGAAGCGAGCAAGGCACTTCATGGACACGGCACTTCCGGAACTCTCGCCGAATCTCGCCACCGTGGACCGGCGGAAGATCGTCACCGAGACCGACACCTGGGGTCCCGTTCCGGTCGAGTACCGCTTCCGCGCCGCCGACGCCGACGTCCGTCATCTGGTCGTGGTCTTCTCCGGCCTCGGCGCCCCCAACGGCTACCACTTCGCGGGCCGTTCGCTGAACGCGCTGCGCGCCAACGTCCTGTGGATCAAGGACGACTTCGACGGCCACTACAGCTACTACCTGTGCCGCTCGATGGACTTCGGGATCGAGGACTCCGTCCACCGGCTCATCGAGTCCACCATGGCCCGGCTCGGCCTGACGCGCGATCAGGTCAGCCTGCTGGGCGTCTCCAAGGGCGGCAGCGCGGCGCTCTACTACGGCCTGAAGTACGGCTATCGCAACATCGTGACCGTCGTTCCCCAGTTCCTGGTGGGCAGTTACGTGCGCGACCGCGCCGTCACCGGCCGGTACATGCTCGGCGAGGACATGCCGCAGGAGCACGTCGACACCCTGGACGAGGCGATCCCGGAGATGCTGCGCGTGCGCGGCGGCCAGGGGCACAACGTCTATCTGTTCACCTCCGAGGCCGACGAGCAGTACGAGACGGAGATCGCCCCGCACCTCGACCACTTCTGGGCCTGCGACAACTTCAATCTGGTCAGGACCCGTTCGGAACTGGTCCGTCAGCACGGCGAGGTCTCCGCCTACAACCTCCAGCTCCTGCTGGGAGTTCTGGCCGCGCTGGCCGAGGGCGCCGAACCGCGCCTGGGCCTCCTGGAGAACGGCGACCCGCAGGTGGACGAGGAGGAGCGCCGGCGCCATCTGGCCGAGCTGCGCACCTCGGACGCCCTGACCGCCGTCCTCACCAAGCAGGAGGTGCGCGGCAGCCAACTGCTGCTGAGCGGCGAGGCGTTCATACCCGGCGAGTCGCCGTACGGCGAGTTCCGGGAGACCAAGTCCCTGGTCCTCGAAAGCGGCGGCCGGCACTGGGAGTTCCCGCTGACGACGAGCGAGGCGAAGTACACCTACAGCCGCTGGTTCGACGGCTTCGCGCGGGACTACGCGGACGGCGGCTTCGAGCCCGAGTCCCCCGCCGGCATCCCGCTGCGGGGTATCCCGAGCGGGGTCTACGACCTCTCGGTGCGCGTCTCCAGCCCCTCGGAGGGCATCGACCGCCGCACCCCGCTGGTGGCCCGGCGCCCCTTCGACATCCGGCGGCCGTACGGCGGCCTGGAGATCGCGCTGACGGGCGACGAGAAGCGGGTGCGGGTCATGCGCCGCGCGGTCATCGGCCACTTCTCCCAGGAGACCGTCTTCTCGCTGGAGAAGAGCTGGCTGGAGGAGCGCGCGCTGCACGTGGAGGGCGTGTTCTTCGTGCACGGCGTGGAGGCGGACTCCCACCAGCACGCCCTGTACTACCTGGTGCTGCGCGGCGCGAAGTCCACGCACTCCTTCCGGCTCGGCAAGTCCCACCGCCCGAACGCGGTCCGCCCGCATGTGCGGCGCGGCGACTACGGCACCTACGACTACGGCTACTTCGCCACCTCGGGGTACAAGGGCGTCACCCTGCCGGCGACGGTGTCCGGCGAGTACGAGATGTACATCTCGATGAGCACGGGCGGGACGCTGTTCTCGGCCTCGGCCGGGTCGATCACGATCTGAGGAAACGTCACTTCACGGGCTCGTCCGGCAGGATGACGAGCCCGTCGGCGACCGCGCGCTCGCGCACCGGGCCGTCCTCGGTGTCGCGGGGGCGGTTGCGCAGCCGGCCCCGGAGCACCACCGAGGTGGAGCCGCCGCCGTCCAGGTTGACCGCGTCCACCGCGCCGAGGGACCGCGCGAGCCGCGCCTCCTCGGCCGGGGTCGCGCCCACGCTCTCGCGCCGGGAGCGGCCGTCGACGGCGATCAGCAGCAGCGTGCCGTCGGCCGTGACGGCGGCCATGGTGCGCGGTTCCCGGCGCGGCCCGAGCAGCGCGGTGGCCTCCGGGTCGAACACCCCGGCGCGCAGCAGCCGGGCGCTGCCGCCCACGGCGGTCTCGACGGGCCCGGGCAGCGGAAGGCCCGCCGGGCCGGTCATCCGCTCCGAGACGGCCATCCGCGTGCCCGGTACCGCGTGCGCGCGCAGCCACGCGGCGCCCGTGCCGATGCCGTAGAGCGAGCTGCTGCCCTCGGGCAGCGGGCCGCCGGCGGGGGTGCGCAGCCGGAGCACGGTCCCGGCGGTGGAGAGCAGCGCCTCCGTGCTGCCCTCGGTGCCGGGCGGGGTGTCGCCGCCCCACTCGGGCGCGAAGGAGACCACCTCGTCCGGGTCGGTGCACAGGCCCTCGAACGGCGTCTCCTGGGGGCGGCCCGTGGTGGCGAGGCGGTCGCCGCCGGTTCCTCCGCAGCCGAGGATGCGGCCGGGCACCCGGTCCACGCCGTCGAGTTCACGGACCGCGCCGTCGGCCGCGCGCAGCCGTCCGGTGGTGGCCACCTCGGCCACGCGGGCGTCGAGCCGGCCGCCGGTGTGGCCCAGGAGGAGGGCGGGGCGGCCGTCGAGGGCCTCGCTGAGCACGCGGCCGTGTTCGGCGTACAGCCCGATGGGGTCGCCCTCGTAGCCGGAGTGGTGGTGGCCGGTGCGGATGTCGAAGTAGGTGCCGTTGATGGCGGCGAGCGCGTCCGACCGGACGGCCAGGGTGCGCACGGTGTCGGAGCGGGTCATGTCGGCGCCGTGCACGCCGGTGACGCGTACGTGGGCGTCGGGGGCGATGCTGAGCACGGTCAGCCGGACGGGCGCGCCGGGCCCGAGACTCCGGGTGAGCTGCCGGAAGCCGAAGCCCGCGGGCAGTCCGGTCGCGGCCGGGGCGGGCCCGGCCGCGCCGGGGTCCGCCGTACCCGAGGGCGACGAGGCCGGCGAGGACGCGGGGGCCGGCCGGTCCGGGGAGCCGGGGGCCGGGCCCGCACAGCCGGCCAGCGTCCCCGCGAGCGCGACGGCACAGGCCGCCTCCCGCAGGCGCCGGATGCTAGCCATGCACGGCCAGCGCGCCCGGCGAGTCCCCGAGGTCACCGACGTACACGGTCACCTCGGACCACACCCGGTGCCCGTCCTCGGCCTCGAAGGCCAGCTCGAAGCGGTCGTAGCCGAGGTGTTCGGGGTGGGCCTGGTAGCTGACGCCGCCGTCGGGCGCGCAGGTCAGCAGGCCGTGCCGGGCGCGGCCGACGGCGACCAGGCGCAGTCCGGGGGCCGGGGTGTGGCCCGCGGGCAGCAGGGCGCGGCCGCCCGGGCCGAGGGTGACGCACTGGCCGGGCAGCCAGGTGCGGCGCACCCGGAAGCCGGTGTCCGAGACGGCGGCCGAGGGGACCAGCCGGTCCCCCTCCGCCGCCATCACACCGACGACGATCCGGGGCAGCACCGTCGCGCCGTCCGGTGCGTGGGGGTCGACGCGGATCACGCAGCTCACGGTGCGCGGCTCGTCGTCCTCGGTGACGTAGGTGGCGTATCTGCCGTTCGCCAGCAGGTTCAGGCCGGGGTGGCGGAGCATCGCGGCGCCCGGGGCGAGGGAGTCGTCGATGAGGTAGCCGTAGGTGCGGTAGGCGCCCTCGGCGGGGGTGAGGGTCAGGGAGAGGGTGATCTCCTGCCCCGGGGCGACGGGCAGCGCCGGATCGGCGTCCGCGACGAGGCGCAGCGTGCCGGGCGTCCCGGCGGCGCCGGGGTGGGCGGCGTGCGCGAGAGCCAGAAGATGGTCGTCGTTCATCGGAGTCCTAGGTCGTCCGGGCTCTCCGCGTAGGGCACCGCCTCCAGCGGCACCGGGGTGTCCAGCTCGCGGAAGTGCTCCGGGGTGAGCAGCCCCTGCCGTTTCAGTTCGGCGGCCACGAAGCGGGCGCACTCGACGGCGCCCCGCTCCCTGAGGTGGGTGTTGTCGCGCAGCCCGTCGGGGTGGGCCGGGTGTTCGCCGGGTTCGAGGTGGGCGAAGCAGGCGCGGCTGCCCGTGTCGCCCGCGCGGCGCCAGCGGGCGGCGCTCCACTCCCCGAGGTCGGCCACGGGCACGCACAGGCTCGCGCCCAGTTCGCGCACGGCGGCGTGGTACATCCCGAGCGGCCTCAGCAGATTGCCCTGGTCGTCGAAGAGGCGGCGTTCGTGGCTCGTCACCAGCACGGGGTGGGCGCCCCGGTCGCGGGCGCCGTGGACGTGGGTGCGCAGGGCCCGCTGGTAGTCGCCGAAGGGCTCGGTGCCGCGCGGGTCGTCGGTGTGGACGTCGTTGAGCCCGAAGCAGGCCAGCAGCAGATCGCCGGGGGCGAGCGCGTCGAGGACCGCCGCGAGGTCGCCGGACTCCACGAAGGTCCGCGAACTGGCGCCAGGCCGGGCCGAGTTGACGACCTCGGCGCGGGTGAGGAACAGCGGCAGCGCCTGCCCCCAGCCGGCCAGCGGAGCCTCGTCCCGGCGGCGGCCTGCCGTGCCGGAGTCGCCCGTGAGGAAGATCCTGGGCGTCGTCATCTCAGCCCCTTCCCGCCTGCTGCGGCTCCGGCCGGCCCATGACGAGCGGGGCCGACGGCAGCCCGGGGTCGCCCGCGACGGCGGCGTCCATGGTGGCGATGACGTCGTAGGCGCGGCGGCAGTTGTTGGTGTCGCGCAGGACGAAGAACTCCTCCGCGCGCTGCCGGTAGCGCGGTTCGACCTCGAAGCCGCGCTCGATGGAGGCGATGATCTCCTCCACCGCGCGGTCGACGGTGGCGCAGGCGGGGCCGAAGCCGTCCCGGCCGAGGTCGAAGTAACCGCGCTTGTAGTGCTTGCTGTAGAAGCTCTCGTCGTCGAAGTTGGTGTAGACGATCGGCTTGCCCATGTAGGCCACGTCGAAGAACACCGAGGAGTAGTCGGTGACGAGCATCGAGCACTCGCGCATCGCCAGCTGGACGTCGCGCCCGGTGGTGGAGACCGTGATCGACGGGTGGTCGATGCGGAAGTGCTTCAGATAGGGCCGGATCTCGTAGTGCGGCATGAACTCCAGCTGCACGTCGTGCCGTTGACAGGCCGCGAGCAGCCGCTCGTCGCGCAGCAGGGCCGAGAAGAAGCGGTAGTACTCGGAGGCGGCGAACGGGATCTCCGGCTTGGCCGCCTTGTTGTACGAGGGCGCCACGATGTCACGGCGCCAGGTCGGCATGATCAGCACGCGGCGCGGTCCGCGCACCGGCTCCAGGGCGTCGAAGCGCGGCAGGCCGGTGGCGGCGACGCGGTCGTAGCCGTAGCCGCAGTGCTCGGCGTAGTAGGCGCGCTCGCTGCGCCCGGTGGTGAGCACCATGTCGACGTTGGTGACCTGGGCGTGGATGGAGGGCGCCACGTCGTTGTAGACCACGCCGTGCTGGAGGAAGACCCGCTTGTAGCGCAGCAGATCGCCGTAGCCGGTGAGGAAGGCGCGCTTGGACAGCCCGGGGAAGCCGAGGTAGGCCTCCAGGTCGTAGGCGTTGATCAGCCTGGTGGCGTGCAGCAGATAGACCCGGTACTTCCAGGACAGGCGGTCGATGACGCGGCCCAGCGGAGCCACCTTGGCGCGGTCGGCGGCGGTGCCGTTGATGGCGTAGTACACCCGGCGGCGGCGCTCGTTGGTCCGTATCCACTTGAACAGGTGGTACGAGTTGTCCTGCGCGGTGTCCTCGCGCTCGCCGATGATCCAGATGTCCTTGCCGCGCAGCCACGGGTGGAACAGCCAGTAGAGCATCCGGGTGCGCCAGCCGGGGCGGCCGGGCAGGGCCATGCGGAACGCCCTGAAGAAACGTTTCGTCTTGTGGGTGAGCCGCTTGCCCGCACCCGCGACCCGGCGCAGCGTGATCTTCTCGTCGGCGTCGATGTCCAGGAGCACGGTGGCCTTGCCCGCGCGGTGCACGCCCTTGAAGCGGTGCAGCATCTGACGCGGGTCCACCGGCGCGTCCAGGTGCCGCTCGCCGTCGTGCACGCGCAGGGTGAGGGTGAGGTCCTGGTTGTCCAGCCCGGCGAAGTCCTCGGGGCGGACCACGGCACGCCAGCCGCTGTACCAGTCCTGCTCCTTGCGGGTGCGCCAGCGGTCGCGGCGGTACACCTGGCCGACGGGGACGGCCCGTTCGGTCTGCCCGTCGGACAGGACGAGTTCGATCCGGTTGTCGAGGAGGTGGGCGATGTCGACGCCCGAGAGGACCATCAGCCCCTCGAAGACGATCTGCTCCGCCTCGACATGGCAGGTCTCCAGGACGAACCGGTGCCGGTCCACCCGCAGCAGCGAGGTGTCCGCGCGGTCCGCGATGAGCCTGCGGAAGAGACCCTTGTCGTCCAGGTACAGGTGCGGCCGGAACCCGGGCGCGGTGTACGGGTCGCGGAACAGCTCCAGGTTCTCCGTGCGCACCGCGTGGTGCTGGATGCGCGCGAGGCCGGCCGTGGCGTACTGCAGGATCAGGTCGTCGGGGATGTCCGCGTAGACCTGGCACAGCGCGGGGAAGACCGCCGCGAGCTCCTCACCGCTCATGATCCGGTGCAGATTGCGCAGATACGGCTGGAAGGTGCGCACCACGAACCGCTGCGCCAGGCGCAGGGTGCGCGCGTCCAGCTCCGTGGCCCGGCGCAGGACGTGCCGGCACAGCCGGATCAGCTCCTGCGCCTTGACCGGGTCGTTCCACGGCAGGTCGAAGAGCGAGTCGTGCTGCTCGCCGTCGCGTTCGTAGCAGGTGGCGCCCGGCGCGATGGTGACCCGGCGGGCCTGCAGCAGGGCGGGCACGGTCAGCCAGGCGTCCTCGAAGCCGGGGCCCTGACCGCAGCGCAGCCGCTGCTCGCGGACCAGGCCGGTGCGCAGCAGCTTGGCGCCGAGGCTGGTGGAGAACACCAGGTACGGCGCGTCGCGCAGCCGCTCCACCTTGGCGGGCGTCGGCCCGAAGTAGCGCGCCCACGCCTCGTCGCCGGCCCGGCTCGGCTCGGCTCGGGGAAGTTGTCGGTGCGGCCCACCACGACGTCCGCCTTGGCGGCGCGGGCGGCGTGCAGCAGCCGGTGCACGCTGTCCTCGCCGAGGATGTCGCGGGCGCGGGCGAACATGACGTACGGCGCGGTCACATGGCGCAGACCGTGGTCGAACGCGGCGCGCATCCCCATGGCGATCTGGGAGACGACGGTGACGTTCGGCCAGCGGGCCGCGAACTCCTCGATCCGGTGGGCGGTGGCGTCGGTCGAGCCGTCGTCGACCAGCACGACCTGCATGGACGCGAAGTCGCGCTGGGTGTCCAGGGAGCCGAGGAACTCGGGCAGGTTGTACTCGTCGTTGTGGCAGTGGACGACCACGGCCGCGTGAGGGCGCTCGCGCCGGGCGAACGGCTCCGGCAGCCGCTTCTTGGTCCACCAGGTCCAGGGGGTGCCGCGCCGGTCGGTCCGGGTCTGCTGCTCCCTGGTCTCCGGGCGCAGCGCGAGGTTGCCGCTGACGGTCTCGTACATCTCGTACGTGGTCCCGGCGCCGGTGTAGCGCTCCGCCTCGATGTCGACACCGCGCACGCAGACGGCCGTGGTCGCGCGCTCGCCCTCGTGCCGTACCTGGATGAGGAGGTTCCAGACCGCGGGGCGCTCGAAGGCGCCGAGGGTCGCGTCCAGGGAGATGGTGGCGTGGTAGCGGATCTGCTCCTCGTCCACCTCGATGCCGGTGACGGGGAAGGTGTGGTCGGTCTTCGGGCCCCGGCAGCGCAGGACGGCGACGAGTTCGAGCTTGTCCTTGGCGCCGACGCGGCCGAACTGGTTGCGGATGAAGCCGGTCAGCTGGAGTTCGCCGCCGGTGGTCTCCACCCGGGTGGCCTGGTTGAACAGCCGGGCGTCGGAGAGCCGGGTGCCGGTGAGGTCCAGGTCGGTGACGTCGAGGAACCGCTCGGCGTCCGGGCGGCCGAGCAGCGAGCCGGACCAGAAGACGCGGCCGTCGCGCTCCACCAGGTCGGAGCTGAGCACCGGGCGCCGCTGGGTGAAGTCGGCGGCGGACAGCGCCACGTCGGGCCTGCCCTGCATGAGCCCGAAGGCGCGCACCCGCTCCAGCGGTCCGCACAGGTCCCAGCAGTCCTCGGGGAGGGTGCGCAGATAGGGGCCCGTGGCGCGCAGGAAGCCCTCGCGGTAGGCGTCGTCGCCCGCGCGCAGGGCGCCCATGTAGAGCCCGAGGTCGTGCGAGAGGAACTTGGCCGCCTTGCGGACGATCAGCTCGTCGGCGCCCTGGCGGGCGAGGAAGTCGTCGGTCCACTGGTGGACGAGCACCCGGTCGCGGATGCTGCGCAGTTCGCCGCGCCGGTTGGTCAGCGACGGGGTGTCCGACTCGCGCTCCCAGATCCACCGGTAGACCGGGGCGGTGAGCAGGCTGATCGTGCCGGCGAAGTAGTGGGCGACGGTGGAGAAGTAGGTGTCCTCGAAGTGGACGCCCTGCGGGAAGCGGATGCCGTGCTCGTGCAGGAACTCCGTGCGGTACAGCTTGGCCGCCGCGATCGGGTCCTCGAACAGCTCGGGCATGGCGGTGAGGCCGCCCTCCACCGTGCGGTCGGCGCCGTAGAGCTGCGGCTGCCAGACGGTGTTCTCGCCCTTGTCGAGGTTGACGCGGAGCGCCCGCCCGGCGGTGATGTCGGCGCCGGTGGCCAGCGCGGAGGCGAGCAGCGTCTCGCAGGCGCGGTGCGGCAGTTCGTCGTCGGCGTCGAGGAACATCAGGTACTGGCCGGTGGCGATCTCGATGCCGTGGTTGCGCGGGGAGCCCACGCCGCCGCTGTTGCGGGTGCGGACCACGACCTGGACCCGGGGGTCCTTCTCGGCGTACCGGTGGGCGACCGCGAGGGTGCCGTCGGTGGACGCGTCGTCCAGGACCAGCACTTCGAGGTTGCGGTGGGTCTGGCCGAGCGCCGAGCGCAGCGCCCGGTCGAGGGTGGCGCCCGCGTTGTAGGCGGCGACCACGACCGTGACGGTGTACGCGGAGGCGTCGGCGTAGGTGAGCGTGTCCACCTCGGCGAGGGCGGCGCGGGAGGGGGGCTCGGGAAGCGTGGTGGGTGCGGTGGCTGCGTTCGGTTCGTTCATCGCGCGTATCCCCCGTCCGTCCAGGGCTGAGGCTGGGCGTGGGGCTGGGTCTGGTACTCGGGGTACTGCGGGGACGGGGTCTGGGGGTACGGCTGCGCGTACGGGTCGGGGTCGGGCTGGGGCTCGGCGTAGGGCTCGAACCAGGAGACGGGGGCCGGCTGGGCGGGGTCCTCGTACGGTGCGTACGGCGCGTGGTCCGGGTACGGCTCGTGGTGCTCGTACTGCCCGTACTGCGGCTGGTGTTGCTGCCCGTACGGGTCGTACTCCTGGTACTGCTCCTGGTGCGGGAAGCCGAGGCGTTCCTCGCGGGAGGGGAAGTGGTCCTCGGCGCCGTGCTGCGGCTGGCTGGGGACGCCCGCGGCGAGCGGGACCTCGGGCCGGGCCCAGGAGGGGACGGAGGCGGGGTCCTGGGCGGGCTCGGTCCAGGCGGGGTCCGGGGCGGGCTCGGTCCAGGCGGCCTCGGGGGCGGGGGCGCCCTCGGGAGCCGGGGTCGGCTCGGTCCACACGGGCTCGGCGGGGGCGGGGGCCGGCGCCGGGGCCCGGTCGGTCGTCATGTCCCGTACGACCCGGTTGAAGTCGCGCGTGGAGAGCCAGAACTTGTACATGATGAACAGCTCGAAGGCCAGCAGCAGGGCGGCCGAGGCGGCTGTGGTCCACAGGATGCTGCCGAGCAGCGGGCCCACGATGAACACGAACATCTGGAATTCGATGCCGCTGAACAGATGCGGGCGTATCCGGGTGCGCAGCATGGCGCGGCGGACGCGGGTGTACCAGGGGAACTGGTCCCGGAACTGCTCGTGCAGGTCGACGACCGGGGCCTCGGCCTTCGCGCGGAGGGTCTCCACGGGGGTGGCCGGGTTGTCGCGCAGCAGGTCCTCCATGAAGACCAGCCGGCCCTCGCCCCGTGCGTCGCGCTCGGCGCGCTCGGCCTCGGCCCGTGCCGCGGCGGTGCGTTCGAGCCGGGTGCGCATGGACTGGCGCATCTTGTAGATCTGCAGGGCGTCCAGGTAGCGCAGCATGTCGAGGAAGACGACGCCGAGCGCGGCCAGCAGGAAGCGCGGGTCGTCGGTGCGCAGATACTGACCGCCCATCAGCGCGAGGGCACAGGCCAGCACGCGGACGCGGTCGAAGACGTAGTCGAGCCAGCCGCCGAAGACGGAGCCGTTGCCCTTGAGGCGGGCGAGCTTCCCGTCGATGCAGTCGAGGACGAAGCTGAAGTGGTAGAGCAGCGCGCCGACGACGAGGGAGGCGGTGTCCCCTTCGAGGAAGAAGACCGCCGAAGCGAGTCCGACGAAGAGCGCGGCCCAGGTGACCCCGTTGGGGGTGATGAACCGGAAGCGGGCCACCACCATCAGCAGCCGGGTGGCGAGCGGGTCGACCAGGAACACGGTCCACCACGCATCGCGCTTCTTACACGTCAGCTTCTGTACCGCCCGCAGCGACAGATCGGCCATAACCCCTCAGATACGCGCCGGACGGGACAAGATCTTCCGTCGCGCGAAGGGCGCCCGACGGGTTTCTCACGCACGTACCTGGTGTTTCACAGAACCATCACATGAGGTGGTGAACTTTAACAACGCTTCAACTAAGTGTCGACGCGCGATCACCCTCCATACACGGCGAGGATGATCACAGACCTTCCGTACAACCTTTTGCCGACTTCGCCGCTCATGTCTGCGTAACCCGTCGCCGACCGGTGCACTGGGGGTTCAAGCCTCAAGTCCGGCAAGGGAGTTGACGCCACATGTGACAGCTTTGACCGGGCCGGGGCGCAAGGCCGCCCACCCCTCGCGCGACACAGGGCGACTCTTTGATCACTTTGCGTGTCGATCATTCGCGATCAGGAGCGCTAGCACAACGGGCGCATCAGCGCCGGATGTTTACAGATGCCTCACTTTTCCTACAGGATCAGTCGATCCTCCGCCTCCCCACGCCACTTCCCCCCGCCCCGCGGGGCACGACCCACGAGGAACTCGAAGCAGGATGAGTCACGTCTCGACGCCCCAGCACAGCGCCCCCGGAACGCCCGCCGGGCCCGGCACCGGAGAGGCCCCGCAGCGCAAACGCCGTACCGGCCGGAAGATCCTCATCGCCCTCGCCGTCGTCCTGGTCGCGGCGGGCGGCACGGGCTACTGGCTCTACGACAGCCTCGACTCCAACATCAAGGGCGTCGACCTCGACCAGGCCATCGGTGACAACCGGCCGCAGAAGCAGCCGACTTCGGGGCAGAACCTGCTCGTGCTCGGCTCCGACTCGCGTTCCGGGGCCAACGCGGCGCTGCACACCGGGCAGGTGTCCGGGGCGCGTTCGGACACCGCGCTGGTGATTCACATACCCGAGGGGCGGAAGAAGGCCGTCGCCATCAGCATTCCGCGCGACACCCTGGTGACCAGGCCCGAGTGCACGGGCCGGAGCGGCAAGCAGCTGCCCTCGGCCAAGCGCGTCATGTTCAACTCGGTCTACTCGGTGGCCGGTCCGGCGTGTGTGGTCAAGACGGTCGAGCAGATGTCGGGCGTGCGGCTCGACCACTTCGTGGAGATCGACTTCGCCGGCTTCCAGGGGCTGGTGGACGCGATAGGCGGCGTGCCCGTCACCGTGGACCGCGACATCCACGACTCCTCCAGCGGCCTGGACCTGAAGGCGGGCACGACCCGGCTGACGGGCACGCAGGCGCTGCAGTTCGTGCGCACCCGGCACGGCATCGGCGACGGCAGCGACCTCGGGCGCATCGGGCTCCAGCAGAAGTTCCTGATCTCGCTGCTCTCCGAGATCAAGAAGCAGGACCTGCTGGGCAGCCCCACCAAGGCGTACACCGTCGCGGACAAGCTCACCCAGTCACTCACGACCGACTCCGGGCTCGACTCCCTCACCAAGCTCGCGGAGTTCAGCCGCAGCATGAACGGCGTCGACCCCGAGACCATGGAGACGATCATGCTCCCGGTGCGCTACGACACCCAGGACCCCAACCGGGTCGTGGCCGCCGACCCGCAGGCCACCCAGCTGTGGAAGGCCGTCCGCAGCGACACGGCGATCCCCGCCTCCGCCAAGAAGTCCCCGGCCCGGGGCGGCGAGACCCCGTAAGCGCGGCGGGGCTTCGCCCGGTCCGGCGGGGCCCCGGTCCGCTCAGACCTCGCGCCACGCCTCCAGCGCGAGCCCCGGCTCGTCCTTGCGGCGCGTCAGCAGCAGCCGCCCGGTGGAGGGGGACAGCGCGGCCGCGACCGTACGGCCGAACTCGTCCGTCGCCAGCGACACCACCGCGTCCTCGGCCAGCCGCGGGCCCGACTCGGCCCACCAGGCGCCGGCCGACTCCAGCTCCGTGGGGTACGCCGCGAACGCCACGCGGGAGTTCGCGGTGCGCTGGGCCAGCAGGGTGCAGTCGTGGCCGTCGAGCGTGCAGCGGACGGCGGTCACCGGGCCCGGTCCGGCGGCGGTCAGCAGCGCGGCGGGCTCGGCGCCGGGCCGCCAGGCGTGCAGGGCGCCGGAGTCGTCCGTGTAGAAGAGGGTCGTGTGCCCCGGCGAGGTGGCCAGCGCGTACAGGGTGCCGGGGCGGACCGGGGTCTCCAGGGCCTCCTTGAGGACCGGTTCGGCGCCCGCCTTCTCCTGACGCCAGTGCAGGATGCCGCCGGGCACCGCCGCGTACAGCTCGATACGGCCGGACTCCCCCGTCACCGCCGCCGGGCGGTCCTGGACGTCATGGCCCTTGAGGTCCTTCCAGGGCTCCCAGCCGCCCTTCTCCTTCTGCACGGTCATGCTCACCCCGCCGCCGTCGTTGCGGACGAAGACATGGGCGCGGCCCTGGGCGTCCACGGCGACGGCCGGGGTGCCGGTGCGCGGGCCCTTCTTGTCGGGGTGGCCGATGGGGGTCCAGTCGAGCGGGGCGAGATGGGCGCGGAAGTGGGTCGAGTGCACCAGGGCCGCCTCGCCCTTCGCCGTGGGGCGCCAGGAGACGAGGTGGGCGTAGCCGTCGGCGCCCTGTCCGACGGCCAGGACGGGGTGCAGCCGCTGGTCGCCGCCCGCCCTGCGCGGTGCGCTCCAGCCGCCGCCGGGGCCGCGTTCCGCCCGGCACAGGACGGCGTCGCCCGAGAGCAGATAGGCACCGAGCCGCCCGTCGCGTCCGCATATGAGCCAGTCGCCGTTCACGGAATCACCATAAACGGCCCGGTCCGGGCGCCCTCCCGCGCCCCCTGGGCCCGGGAGTGGGACGCTGGAGTCATGGACGACGTGCAAGGCAACGCTGACCAGGACGGCACCCTCCTCGCGATCGTGGACTGCGCGAACGTCGTCGGTTCACGGCCCGACGGCTGGTGGCGCGACCGCAAGGGCGCCGCCGAGCGGCTGCGCGACCGGCTGGCCTCCGACGGGCTGCCCGGGCGGACCGACGACGTGGAGATCGTGCTCGTCGTGGAGGGCGCCGCGCGCGGCGTGGAGTCCGTCCCCGGCGTACGGGTGGAGTCCGCGCCCGGCAGCGGCGACGACTGGATCGTGGAGCTGGTCGCCGACGCGGACGGCCGCGACCGTCTCGTGGTCACGGCCGACCGCGAACTGCGGCGCCGGGTGGGCGAGCTGGGCGCGGACGTGTCCGGCCCTCGTACGGCACTGGGCTGAGCGCCCCCGTACGGCACTGGGCTGCGCCCCGCCCGCGCCCGCTCTCAGCCGGCGCCTCCCGAGGGCTTCTCCGCCGCCTCCTCCCGCGCCCGTACCGCCAGGCGGCTGTGGGTGCGGCCGTAGACGAAGTAGACGACGAAGCCGATCGCCATCCAGATGGCGAAGCGGAGCCAGGTCTCGGCGGGCAGGTTGACCATCAGCCACAGCGAGGCGCACACCGAGACGATCGGCAGGAACGGCACCCACGGGGTGCGGAACGCGCGGGGCAGGTCGGGGCGGGTCCTGCGCAGGATGATCACGCTGAGCGCGACGACGACGAACGCGAACAGCGTGCCGATGTTCACCAGCTCGGCCAGCTCGCTCAGGCTGGTGAAGCCCGCGATGACGGCGATGATCACGCCGAGCAGGATGGTCGGCCGGTGCGGGGTGCGGAAGCGCGGGTGGACGCGGGAGAAGAAGCGGGGCAGCAGCCCGTCCCGGCTCATCGCGAAGAACACCCGGGTCTGCCCGAGCAGCAGGATCATGCACACGGTCGTCAGACCGATCACCGCGCCGAAGCTGATGACCCCCGCGAACCAGGGATGGCCGAGCGATTTGAAGGCGTCCGCGAGCGGCGCCTCGATCGACAGCTTGTCGTACTTCACCATCCCGGTCACCACGATGGACACGGCGACGTAGAGCAGGGTGCAGATGATCAGCGAGCCGAGGATGCCGCGCGGCATGTCCCGCTGCGGATTGCGGGTCTCCTCGGCGGCGGTGGCGACGATGTCGAAGCCGATGAACGCGAAGAACACCACCGAGGCGGCGGTGAAGATGCCCATCACCCCGAAGTTGGCCGGGGCCCAGCCGAACATCAGCTGGATGAGCGGCGCGCTGAGGTCGCCGCCCGCCTCGGCCGGCTGGGCCGGAGGGATGAACGGGTGGTAGTTGGAGCCCGTGACGAAGAAGGCGCCGCCGATGATCACGATGAGCACCACGATCACCTTGATGGCGACGACCACGGAGGTGATCCGCGCCGAGAGCTTCATGCCCACGACGAGGACGACCGTCAGCAGCAGCACGAGTGCGGCGGCCAGGATGTCGAAGCCGAACCCGCTCGCGCCGTCGCGGCCCGAGAGGTACGGGGGCAGGGTCGCGCCCCAGCTGTCGAGCAGCGAGCGGATGTAGCCGGACCAGCCGACCGCCACCACCGCCGTGCCCAGCGCGAACTCCAGGACCAGGTCCCAGCCGATGATCCAGGCGGGCAGTTCGCCCAGGGAGGCGTACGAGAAGGTGTACGCGGACCCGGCCACCGGGACCGTGGAGGCGAACTCGGCGTAGCAGAGCGCGGCCAGGCCGCAGACGATGCCGGCCACGACGAAGGAGAGCGCCACCGCGGGGCCCGCGTTGTTCTTCGCCACCTGGCCGGTGAGGACGAAGATGCCGGTGCCGATGATGACTCCGACGCCGAAGACGGTCAGGTCGAGGGCGGAGAGGGACTTCTTGAGGGAATGCTCCGGTTCCTCGGTGTCCCGGATGGACTGCTCGACGTTCTTCGTCCGGAAGAGCGTGCTCACACGTACCTACCTCCCACGCTCGTCGACCTCGACATGATCGAGAGGGCCGGGGATGCGTGTGCCCGGCACTGGCAGGTTCACGCAGGCGGGCCGGTTCCGCCACCTGGAGAGGCGGCGAAACCGGCCCGAAGGGTTGTTCATGGAGCGCGCGTCCGCCCGCGCGCTCTTGTGCCGGCTAGTCGCGCGCGGACTCCACGGCGGCGGCGCTGTCCTCGAAGCGGCCGTCGAGCTTGGCGACCAGGCCGGTGACCTGACGCGCGATGTCCGGCGCGGTCAGCCCGATCTCGGCCATGACCTCGGCGCGCGAGGCGTGGTCGAGGAAGCGCGGCGGGATGCCGAAGTCGCGCAGCGGCACGTCCACGCCCGCGTCGCGCAGCGCCTGGGCGACGGCGGAGCCGACCCCGCCGACGCGGCTGTTGTCCTCCACGGTGACGACGACCCGGTGCTCGTTGGCGAGCGGGGCCATGGCCTCGTCGACCGGCTTGACCCAGCGGGGGTCGACGACGGTGGTGGAGATGCCCTGCTTGTCGAGCAGGTCCGCGATCTCCAGGCACATCGGGGCGAGCGCGCCGACGGAGACCAGGAGCACGTCGGGCCGGTCGGCGCCGGGCTCGCGCAGCACGTCCATGCCGCCCACCTTGCGCAGGGCGGGTACGGCGGGGCCGACGGCGCCCTTGGAGAAGCGGACCACGGTCGGCGCGTCCTCCACGGCGACGGCCTCGCGCAGCTGGGCGCGCACCTGGTCGGCGTCGCGCGGCGCGGCCAGCCGCAGCCCGGGGACCACCTGGAGGATCGACATGTCCCACATGCCGTTGTGGGAGGCGCCGTCGGTGCCGGTGACGCCCGCGCGGTCCAGGACGAAGGTGACGCCGCACTTGTGCAGGGCGACGTCCATCAGGACCTGGTCGAAGGCGCGGTTGAGGAAGGTGGCGTAGACGGCGAAGACGGGGTGCACCCCGCCGTGCGCGAGACCGGCGGCGGAGACGGCGCCGTGCTGCTCGGCGATGCCCACGTCGTAGACGCGGTCGGGGAAGCGCTTGGCGAACTTGTCCAGGCCGACCGGCTGGAGCATGGCCGCCGTGATGGCGACGACGTCCTCGCGCTCCTCGCCGAGCTTGACCATCTCGTCGCCGAAGACGGAGGTCCAGTCGGCGCCGGAGGTGGCGATCGGCAGGCCGGTGTCGGGGTGGATCTTGCCGACGGCGTGGAAGCGGTCGGCCTCGTCCTGGAGGGCGGGCTGGTAGCCGCGGCCCTTCTCGGTGAGGCAGTGCACGATGACCGGGCCGCCGAACCGCTTGGCGCGGGCCAGCGCGGACTCCAGCGCCTCGATGTCGTGACCGTCGATCGGGCCGACGTACTTCAGGCCGAGGTCCTCGAACATGCCCTGCGGGGCGATGAAGTCCTTCAGGCCCTTCTTGGCGCCGTGCAGGGTGTCGTAGAGCGGGCGGCCGACGACCGGGGTGCGGTCGAGCAGGTCCTTGGTACGGGCGAGGAAGCGCTCGTAGCCGTCGGTGGTGCGCAGGGTGGCCAGGTGGTTGGCGAGGCCGCCGATGGTGGGCGCGTAGGAGCGCTCGTTGTCGTTGACGACGATGACGAGCGGGCGGTCCTTGGCCTCGGCGATGTTGTTGAGCGCCTCCCAGGCCATGCCGCCGGTCAGGGCGCCGTCACCGATGACGGCGACGACGTGGCTGTCGCGCTGTTTCAGCTCGTTGGCCTTGGCGATGCCGTCGGCCCAGCCGAGCACCGTGGAGGCGTGGCTGTTCTCGATGACGTCGTGCTCGGACTCCGCCTGCGCGGGGTAGCCGGACAGGCCGCCCTTCATCTTCAGGCGGGAGAAGTCCTGGCGGCCCGTGAGCAGCTTGTGCACGTAGGACTGGTGGCCGGTGTCCCACAGCACCTTGTCCTTGGGCGAGTGGAACACCCGGTGCATCGCGATGGTCAGCTCGACCACACCGAGGTTGGGGCCGAGGTGGCCGCCGGTCTTGGAGACGGCCTCGACGAGGAAGGTCCGGATCTCCTCCGCCAGCTGGTTCAGCTCCTCCAGAGTGAGCCGGTCCAGATCGCGCGGTCCCGTGATGCGGGTCAGCAGCGGCACCCGTGCCTCCTTGCAGATAAGAGCTGATCGAGCTGTTGCCGGGCTTGATGAGTCTAATGTTCCGCTCCGGCCGCCGGTGTCCGGGCGTGCCCATGGTTGTTTCACCAGGCAGACGGAGCGGCCGGAGACGCCGAAGAGGCCCGGCGCTCCGTTGCGCCGGGCCTCTGAGCCAGCCGCGCTTACGCGCGGCCGGCCGACTTCTGGGTCTTGCGGGTGACGGCGTCGATGACGACGGTCGCCAGCAGGACACCACCGGTGATCATGTACTGCACCGGAGAGGGGATGCCCTGGAGGGCCAGGCCGTACTGGATCGAGACGATGACCAGCACACCGAGGAGCGCGTTCCAGGTGCGGCCGCGGCCGCCGAAGAGGGACGTACCACCGATGACGGCCGCCGCGATGGCGTTCATCAGCAGGTCACCGCCGCCGGCGCCCTGGTTGGCGGACGCGATCTTGGAGGCGATGAACAGACCGCCCAGCGCCGCGAAGGTGCCGGAGATGGCGAACACCGAGATGCGGACCAGGTCCACGTTGATACCGGCGCGGCGGGATGCCTCGACGCTGCCGCCGAGCGCGAACACCTTGCGGCCGTAGGCCGTGCGGCGCAGCACGAAGTCGGTGACGAAGAGGACCGCGACGAAGATCACGACAGCCAGGGGCAGGCCCTTGTACTGGTTGAACACGATCGCGACGGCGAAGGCGAGGACACCCAGCAGCACCGTGCGCAGAATCGTCTCGCTCAGCGGCTTCGACGGCACACCGGCCGCCTCGCGGCGCTTGTTGGCGAAGAACGAGTTGAGGAAGAAGAGCACGGTCACCGCGGCGGCCAGACCGTAGGCGGCGGCCACGTCGGAGAAGTAGTAGCTCGTCAGGTTGGCCACGAGGCCGTCGCTGTTGAGGTTGATCGTGCCGTTGTCGCCCAGGATCTTGAGCATGAGGCCGTTCCAGAACAGCAGACCCGCCAGGGTGACCGCGAAGGCGGGCACACCGATCTTGGCGAAGAAGAAGCCCTGGACGGCGCCGGCGACGGCGCCGGTGAGGATCGCCAGCACGAAGGCCAGCACCTCGTTCATGCCGTGGGTGATGTTCAGCACCGCGAAGGTGGCGCCCGCGACACCGGAGAGGGAGCCGACCGAGAGGTCGATCTCACCGAGCAGCAGGACGAACACGATACCGACGGCGATCATGCCCGTGCCGACCATGGCGACGGAGATGTCGGAGAGGTTGCCCGCGGTGAGGAAGTTGGAGTTCAGGCTCTGGAAGATGATCCAGATGACGATGAGTCCGACGACGACGGGCATCGAGCCCAGGTCGCCGGCCTTCATCTTGCGCTTGAACTCGCCGACGTAGCCCGCGAGTCCCTGCTCGCGTACCAGCAGCCGGGGGTCCACGGCGACACCGGCGCCGGGAGCGGCCTCCGGGTTCGCCACGGCCGCGCCCCCGGAGGGCGTGGGGGTCTTGTCGATGCTCACTTCGTGCTCTCCCCATTGGTGCGCGCCGCACGACGGGTGACGGCATTGTCCGTGGCGCCGGTGATGGCGGAGATGATCTCTTCCTGAGAGGTCGACTTGACCTCGAAGACGCCGTTGTTGCGGCCCAGTCGCAGAACGGCCACCTTGTCGGCGACCGCCTTGACGTCGGCCATGTTGTGGCTGATGAGGATCACGGCATGGCCGCGCTCCCGCAGCCGCTCGACGAGGTCGAGAACCTGGGCGGTCTGCTCGACGCCCAGCGCGGCGGTGGGCTCGTCGAGGATCACCAGCTTGGGCTCGCCGAGCATGGAGCGGGCGATGGCCACGACCTGGCGCTGACCGCCGGAGAGCGAGGCGATCGGGATGCGGACGCTGGGGATGCGGATCGAGAGCTGGTCCAGCAGCTCGCGCGAACGCCGCTCCATCTCCACCTCGTCCAGCACTCCGCTGCGGCGGAGCTCCCGGCCGAGGTAGAGGTTGCCGACGACGTCGATGTTGTCGCACAGCGCGAGGTCCTGGTACACCGTGGCGATGCCCAGGTTCTGGGCGTCGTGGGGCTTGTTGACCTGGACAGTCCTGCCCTCCCACTCGATGACGCCCTCGTCGATGGGGTGCACACCGGCGATCGTCTTCACCAGCGTGGACTTTCCGGCACCGTTGTCGCCCACCAGGGCGACCACCTCACCGGCGTGGATCTCCAGCGTGACATCGGTGAGCGCCTGGACGGCACCGAACCGCTTGGAGACTCCGCGCAACGCCAGCACGGGCGTAGCGGACACGTGAACCAACTCCTTCGCCGCCTGACCCGGCGGGAGGTTGTGCAGAAGTTTGGGGGAATTCCGTCCGGCGCCCCGCGACGAGCTTGCGGGGCTGTGTGAAGGCGCGGGGCGCCGGAGGGAGCCTGATGCGGCCGTACGGCCTTGCGGCCTGCCGGCCTGCGGCCCGGCCGGGGGCGGGACTCGTCGAGCGGGTCCGGCCCCGGGCGGGGCGGCGGCTTACTTCAGGCCGGCCTTCGCGCAGGCGGCCTTGTACTGGGCCGTGCAGATGTCGGCCACGGTGTAGACGCCGTCCTTGATGACGGTGTCCTTGATGTTGTCCTTCGTCAGCGAGGTGACGGCGACGAGGACCGAGGGGACGCCCTTCGTGGTGGGGCTGTCGACCTTGTCCTTGGCGACGGAGTCGAGCGACTTGCCCTGGGCGAGGTCCACGGCCATCTCGGCGGCGGCGGCGGCCTCCGGGGCGTACGGCTTGTAGACGCTCATGAACTGCTCACCGGCGACGATGCGCTGGACACCCGCGAGCTCCGCGTCCTGGCCGGTGACCGGGACGTTGATGCCGGCCTGCTTGAGGGCGGTGATGATACCGCCGGCCATACCGTCGTTGGCGGAGTAGACGCCGACGATGTTCTTCTTGCCCAGAGCGGAGATCGCGCCCTCCATGTTGGAGTTGGCGTTCTCCGGCTTCCACTCCTTGGTGTCGTACTCCTTGCCGACCTTGACCTTGCCGTCGAGCACCTCGTGGGCGCCCTTCTTGAACTGCGCGGCGTTCGGGTCGGTGGAGGAGCCGTTCATCATGACGATCTTGCCGGACTTGGCCTTGGAGCCCAGCGCCTTGAGGAGCGCCTCGCCCTGGGTCTTGCCGACGGTCTCGTTGTCGAACGAGGTGTAGGCGGCGATCGGGCCCTGCGCCAGGCGGTCGTAGGCCACGACGGGGATGCCCGCCTCGTGGGCCTTCTGGACCGAGTTCTTGATGGCCGCGGCGTCCACCGCGTCGATCACCAGGACGTCCACCTTGTTGGTGATCATGGTGTCGACCTGCTGGCTCTGCAGCGTCGCGTCCTGCTTGGCGTTGGCGTAGACGACCTTGCCCTTGCCGTTCGTCAGCTCCGAGACCTTCTTCTCGATCAGCGGACGGTCGAACTTCTCGTAACGCGCGGTCTGGTTCTCCGGAAGGAGCAGACCGACCTTGATCGCGTCGCCCTTCTTGGTGTCAGCGGTCTTCGAGGCGCCACCGGTGGACTCCTTGGCGCTGCCACAGGCGGCGAGAGAGACGGCCATGGCACCAGCAGCAACGGCGAAGGCCGCACGACGCATACGCGTGTTCACTTCAGAAACCTCCCTGACGAGGCCGCGTCGTTGCGGCCGAGGTGGCTGGAAGTCAACTCGGCCACGCGTTCGGCGTCAAGAAGTAAATTCTTAACGAGATGGCAACGGTGCCAATCGTTGTTTAAGTGAACGCAGGCGCGACGACAGGCAGGGCGGCTGTCGCAGAACCGTCCAGAAGGGTCGAATCGCCCATTTCGCTGAGCGCGAGGGCGAGGGCGCCGAGCACTTCCGCGCGACCGCCAAGTGCCCCTGGAAGAATAGACAGTTGACGGCTCGCACTGGGAATCGCATAGCGTCCCACGGCCTCCCGGATGGGCCCGAGGACCAGTTCGCCGGCCTCGGCCAGATCGCCGCCCAGGACGACCCGGCTGGGGTTCAGCAGGTTGCACAGATTGGCCACTCCGCTGCCCACGTGCCGCCCCACGTCGGCGATCACACGCCGGCAGCCGGGGTCTCCGTCCCGCGCGAGACGCACGACGCCCTCCATGGTCAGCGCGCTGCCATGGCTCGGCTGAAGCAGCGGCAGGACGTACCGCGCGGCGGTGAAGGTCTCCAGGCAGCCCCGGTTGCCGCAGCGGCACACCGGGCCCGACTCGTCGATCGTGATGTGCCCGATCTCACCGGCCGTCCCCCCGGGACCCCGGTAGATCTTGCCGTCGATCACCAGACCGGCCCCGACCCCGCTGGCCACCTTGATGTAGGCCAGGTCGCGCACGCCCTTGCCGCTGCCCCAGACCAGCTCGCCGAGGGCCCCGAGATTGGCGTCGTTGTCCACGTGGACCGGGACGCCGAGGCGTTCGCGCAGCTCGTCGGCGGGTTTGGTGCCGCCCCAGCCCGGCAGGATCGAGGTCGAGCCGAGGGTGCCCGACTCCACGTCGATCGGGCCCGGTACGCCGAGACCCACCCCGGCGATCTTGGACCGGTCCACCCCGGTCGCCGCGATCAGCCGGTCGACCAGTTCCTCGGCCCGGTCGAAGCCCTGCGCGGAGGAGGCGTCCACGTCCAGCGGCTCGGACTCCTCGGCGAGCACCTGGTGCGCGAGGTTGCCGATCGCGACGCGCAGGTGCGTGTGCCCGAAGTCGATGCCGATCACTATCCCCGCGTCCCCGCTCAGCGAGACGCTGCGGGCCCGCCGGCCGCCGGCCGACGTGGGCGTGACCTCCACGGTGCCGTGATCCTTCAGCTCCCGCACGATGTTGGAGACCGTCGCGGCGGACAGACCGGTCGTGCGGGCGATCTCGGCCTGCGTGAGCGACCCGGCCAGCCGCACCGCCCGTACGACTCTTTCCAGGTTGGCTCGGTGCAGCGACGACTGCGACCCCGGAGTCTCCATCGACCCATTCACTCCCGCCATCGGCCGGGCGGCCCCATCGCCGCCCGTGGCCCAGGTCACATCTGCGGAACCGGGCCACTTACAAGTTATGAACTCCAAGCTGTGCCGAAGGGGTTCCCGCAGTCAAGTCCTTGACGGAAATCGCCGTCAGAAGCTACGACATCGGGTGAGTGATCGACTCCACACGGTGTGTGATCCTACTTGAGCGCTCCCGCCGTCAGTCCGGAGACGACCTGCCGCTGGAAGACGATGTACGCCGCCAGCACCGGCAGCATCGCCATGACCAGCCCGGCGAACAGTCCGGACCAGTCGCCCTTGTAGCCCTGGCTGACCGCGAGCTGCACGAGTCCCTGGGTGAGCACCTTTTTGTCCGGGTCGGTGTTCAGGACCGTCGGGAGCATGTACTGGTTCCACTGACCGAGGAAGTTGAAGATCGCGACGCTGATCAGTCCGGGCCTGGCCATCGGCAGCATGATCTGGAAGAAGGTCCGGCTGTGCGAGGCGCCGTCGACGAAGGCCGCCTCCGCGACCGAGGTGGGCAGCGTGCGGAAGAACGCCGTCAGGAAGAACACCGTGAACGGCAGCGAGTAGGCGATGTAGACCAGGATCAGCCCGTGGATCGTGTTCAGCAGGCCCATGTTGTTCACGACGTAGAACAGCGGGACCAGCGCGAGCATCACCGGGAAGCTCATGCCGCCGACGAACAGGTAGTAGACGAACCGGTTCCCGGGGAAGTCGAAGCGGGCCAGCACATAGGCCGCCATCGAGCCCAGGACCATCGTGCCGATGAGTGAACCACCCACCACCAGAACGGTGTTGAGGAAGTAGTCGCTCATGTTGGCCCCGGTCCAGGCCCGCGACCAGTTGTCGAAGTGCAGCCGGGTGGGCAGCGACCAGGGCGAGGTGAGGATCGAGTTGTCGTCCTTGAACGAGGTCATCACCGCCCACGCCAGCGGCAGCACCACCAGGATCGCCCAGATGACCAGCACGCCGTGGGAGAAGACGTTGAGGACCGCGCCCTCGGTCTCCTTCCGGCGGCCGGGCCGCGCCCCGGTCGTGTCCGACTTGGTGACTGCCGGGCCGCGTTCGGCCGGCAGCGGGGCAGGGGGCTCGGTCGTCTTCATCGCTCTCAGTACTCCAGCCGCTCGCGGCGGCCCAGCCGCATCACGATCGCGGCGAACGCGAGGGTGACGACGAGGAGGGCGACGCCGATGGTGGTGGCGTAGGCGGCCTGACCGTCCCGGAACGCCTTCTGGTACACGTACAGGACCAGCACGGTGGTCGAGTAGTCGGGGCCGCCCGGGCCGGTCGTCATGATCTGGACGACCGCGAAGGACTCGGCCCCGAGCGCGAGGATGCCCATGTAGACCCAGCCGGACTGCACGGTGTCCCACAGCAGCGGCAGGGTGACGCGGAAGAAGGTGGCGACGCGGCTCGCGCCGTCCAGGAGCGCCGCCTCGTACAGCTCGACGGGGATCGAGGCCATGCCCGCCGAGAACAGCACCACGAAGAAGCCGGTCGTGGACCACACCAGCACCGCCATCACGCACCACAGCGCGAGGGACGGATCACCGAGCCAGAGCGGCTGGAGGCTCCCCAGCCCGATGTCCCGCAGGAATGAATTGATCATCCCGGTGTCGGGGTTGTAGGCGAAGGTGAACAGCAGGGCCACGATGGCGATCGAGAGCACCTGCGGAAAGAAATAGACGATCTTGTAGAAACCCGATCCCCGGACTCCGGAGATCGCCGGTCCGCCCCGGCGGCGCCGCCCGCCCACATTGATCATGAAGGCGAAGAACAGCGCCATGCCGAGCGTCACCAGCGGCAGCACCAGCGCGAACAGCAGACTGTGCCACAGCGACTTCCAGAAGATGTCGTCGTGCAGCATCCGCCGATAGTTGTCGAAACCGACCGTCTTGAATTCCGGGCTGAGTCCGGTCCAGTCCGTGAACGTGTAGTAGATGGACTGGATGAACGGCCAGACGACAAAGAGCGCGTAGAGCCCCAGCGGTAGTGCCAGAAACCCCACGATGAAGCGGTACTTGCCGTGCTGCATTGCTGCCGACCCCGATCTGTGGTCAGATGCCGCCGCTGGTGGGAGAAGCCGCGTTACTGGTGCTTGTAATGCTTGATCGACGAGTCCTTGGCGGCCTGGTCGGCGTAGCCCTGGATGCGCTTGACCGCCTCGGCGGGGGTGATCCGGCCGGCCATCATCTCGCCGAGCCCGGAGACGCCGATCTTCTCCTTCTCCAGCTGGACGTACCAGTCGGGGATGCGCGGGTTCACCACGTTCGTGCCGGCCTTCTCCAGCGCCGCCACACCGGACTTGAGGCCGGGCGTGAGGGTGATGCCGTCGGTGCCGCCGTTGAACGCGGTCAGCGACTTCACCTTGGCGGTGAAGTTCTTCGAGGACGCCTCGGACAGCATGATGCGCAGCTGCTCCATACCTCCCTCGGCGTTGGCCGCCTTGGCGGGGACGACGAAGGGTTCACCGCCGGAGGCCCAGATGGTGCCGAAGGGCAGCTTGTCCGAGCTGTCGATGCCGGTCGGCGCCGACACCGCGAGGTCGAAGTCGGCCGGGATGACGTTGGCCGACTCGTTCTCCACCCAGGAGCCGTTGGGGATGAACAGCGCCTCGCCCTTGGCCCACGCGGTCTGCGACTGGATGTGGTCGAGCCCCGGGGTGCCGCGCAGGATGTACCCCTTCTTGTACAGCTCGTAGTAGGCCTCGAAACACGCCTTGACCGCGGGGTGCTTCCAGGCGTTCGGCTCCAGGTTGTCGATGGCGTCGAGCACGTCGCGCCCGCCCACCTTGCCGATCATCGGGTAGAGCGAGAAGGGGATGTAGTACGGGTACTTGCCCGCGTACGTCCAGCCCGCGATGCCCTTCTTCTTGGCCTTGGCGCAGACCTTGAGCATCTCGTCCCAGGTCTCGGGGTACTTCTCGTCGAGCGAGTCGAGCGCCTTCTGCGAGTACCAGACGCCGTACACCGTGTAGGCGTAGTACATGATCCAGACCGGGTCGCCGTCGAACTGGCCCATCTCCACGATGCCCGGGCGCAGGGTGTCGCGGACCTTCTTCGAGGGGTCGTCGTACGACGGCGCGTCGAGCAGCGGGGTGAGGTCGGCGAGCTGCTTCTTGCCGACCAGGACGCCCATGTCCATCTGCTCCGCGCCGGAGTTGTCGATGAGGTCCGGCGGGTTGCCCTGGTTGAAGCGGGACTGGAGCGTGGACTGGATCTTCTGGGTGGCGGAGAACTTCACCTTGGCGCCGGGGAAGTCCTTCTCGTAGATCTTCACCGCGTCCTCGGCGTACTCCTTGCCGAAACCGCCGTCGAAGAGGACGAATTCCATCCCCGCGCTCTTGTTGACACCGAGTGGGTTCTTCTTGGTCTTCTCGCCTGCCTTCGCCTTGCCCTGCGCGTCGCCCCCGCTGCTCGCGCAGGCCGACAGCAGTCCCATACCGGGTGCCGCGATCAGGCCAATCGCCGCCGAACGCTTGATCAGGTCGCGCCGGCCGACGCCCTCTCCACCGAGGTGCGGAAGTGATCCCATGCTCAAGTCCTCGCCACTCAGGCGGTGAACCGGATCTCCCCCGGCCGCCGCGTCGGGTAGTGCTGGTTCGTGCAGGAAACGCCGATAGGTATAGTCCACTTCCCGCCAACGGGGCAAGATCGAGCACAACGGGACCTCGGGACTTTTCCGAGTTGAGACCTGCCGGAAATATCGGTCCGGCGGGTTCGGACCCCTGTGCCGAATGCGCGCGACAGCCCCCTGAATGCCACACCCAACGCCCTTGACATCGCGGGTCACTTGACCACCTACTGGTTCTTGCGCAGCAAGTTGACAACGTTGTCCGCAGTGAGCGCAGGAGGGGAATCCGTAGATGCAGCGGAGAACTCGGCACAGATGGACTCCGGCGGTCGTCCTCACGGCCGCCTTTGTCATGGCCGCGGGCGCGCAAGGGGCCGCGATCGCCCTGCCCGTCCATCCGAAGGCCGCGGAAGGGGAGTTCGCCTCCTCGTTCGAGGCGGGTGATCCGGCGCCCGACTGGCTCAGTACCGTCGACACCGGGCCGGACGGCGCCAAACGTTCCTCGGGGGTGGACGGCGGCTTCAGCAACGGCATCCCGGGCAATGTCACCGACCACGTCACCGATCTGCGGGCCAACGGCGAGAACACGGGCGCGGGCGAGGTCAAGGAGAACCTGACCGACGTCGACCCGAGCACCAAGTGGCTGACCTTCCAGCCCACCGGCTGGGTCGAGTTCGACCTCGACAAGCCGGTCAAGCTGGTCACCTACGCGCTCACCTCGGCCAACGACCACGACGAGCGCGACCCCAGGGACTGGAAGCTGCTCGGCTCGGCGGACGGCAAGGACTGGAAGCAGGTGGACGCGCGCACGGGCGAGTCCTTCTCCGAGCGCTTCCAGACCAAGTCCTACGACCTGGCGGCCCCGGCGGAGTACCAGCACTTCCGCCTGGAGGTGACGAAGAACAACGGCGCGACCGACGCCCTCCAGCTCGCCGACGCGCAGTTCTCGACCGGCGGGAGCGACGGCCCGGTCCCGCACGACATGCTCTCGCTGGTGGACCGCGGGCCCAGCGGCTCGCCCACGGCCAAGGCGGGCGCGGGCTTCACCGGCAGGCACGCGCTGCGCTACGCGGGGCGCCACACGGCCGACGGCCGCGCCTATTCGTACAACAAGGTCTTCGACGTCAACGTGAAGGTCGGCCGCGACAGCCGGTTGTCGTACCGCGTCTTCCCGTCGATGGCCGACGGCGACCGGGACTACGACGCCACCAACGTCTCCGTGGACCTGGCCTTCACCGACGGCACCTATCTGAGCAACCTGGGCGCGAGCGACCAGCACGGCTTCCCGCTGACCCCGCGCGGCCAGGGCGACGCCAAGGTGCTCTACGTCAACCAGTGGAACAACGTGGCCTCGCGCATCGGTTCGGTCGCGGCGGGCAAGACCGTCGACCGGATCCTGCTGGCCTACGACTCCCCCAAGGGCCCGGCGAAGTTCCGGGGCTGGATCGACGACGTGGCCATCGGGCGGGCCGCGCCCGAGCGGCCCAAGGCGCACCTCTCGGACTACGCGCTGACCACGCGCGGCACCAACTCCAGCGGCAGCTTCTCGCGTGGCAACAACTTCCCCGCGACCGCGCTCCCGCACGGGTTCAACTTCTGGACCCCGGTGACCAACGCGTCCTCGCTGAGCTGGCTGTACGAGTACGCACGGGCCAACAACGACGACAACCTGCCCACCATCCAGGCGTTCAGCGCGAGCCACGAGCCGAGCCCGTGGATGGGCGACCGGCAGACCTTCCAGCTGATGCCGTCGGCCGCGAAGGGCACCCCGGACACCGGCCGTGACGCGCGCGAGCTGGCCTTCCGGCACGAGAACGAGACCGCGCGGCCGTACTACTACGGCGTGACGTTCGAGAACGGTCTCAAGGCCGAGATGACCCCGACCGACCACGCGGCCGCGCTCCGCTTCACCTACCCCGGCGACGACGCGTCCGTGCTCTTCGACAACGTCACCGAGCAGGCGGGGCTCACCCTCGACAAGGAACACGGGATCGTCACCGGCTACTCGGACGTCAAGTCGGGCCTGTCCACGGGCGCGACGCGGCTGTTCGTGTACGGCACCTTCGACAAGCCCGTGACGGACGGCTCCTCCAGCGGGGTCAAGGGCTATCTGCGGTTCGCCGCCGGCTCCGGGCACACCGTGACGCTGCGCCTGGCCACCTCGCTGATCAGCGTCGACCAGGCGAAGGACAACCTGCGCCAGGAGATCCCGGACGGCACCTCCTTCGACACCGTGAAGGCGCGCGCCCAGCGCACCTGGGACAAGCTGTTCGGCAAGGTCGAGGTGGAGGGGGCGACCCCGGACCAGCTGACCACGCTGTACTCCAGCATGTACCGGCTGTACCTCTACCCCAACTCCGGCTTCGAGAAGGTGGGTTCGAAGTACCAGTACGCCTCGCCGTTCTCCCCGATGCCGAACCCGGACTCCCCGACGCACACCGGCGCCAAGATCGTGGACGGCAAGGTGTACGTCAACAACGGCTTCTGGGACACCTATCGGACGACCTGGCCGGCGTACTCGCTGCTGACGCCCGGTCAGGCGGGTGAGATGGTCGACGGGTTCGTGCAGCAGTACAAGGACGGCGGCTGGACCTCCCGCTGGTCCTCCCCCGGCTACGCCGACCTGATGACCGGCACCTCCTCGGACGTGGCGTTCGCCGACGCCTACGTCAAGGGCGTGAAGTTCGACGCCAAGGCGGCGTACGACGCGGCCGTGAAGAACGCGACCGTGGTGCCGCCGAGTTCGGGCGTCGGACGCAAGGGCATGGCCACCTCGCCCTTCCTCGGCTACACCAGCACCGACACCGGCGAGGGCTTCTCCTGGGCCATGGAGGGCTACGTCAACGACTACGGCATCGCCAAGATGGGCGAGGCCCTCTACCGGAAGACCGGCGAGAAGCGGTACCACGAGGAGTCGCAGTACTTCCTCAACCGGGCCCGCGACTACGTGAACCTCTTCGACGACAAGGCGGGTTTCTTCCAGGGCCGCACCGCCAAGGGCGCCTGGCGCGTGGACTCCGCCAAGTACGACCCGCGCGTGTGGGGTTACGACTACACGGAGACCAACGGCTGGGGCTACGCCTTCACCGCCCCGCAGGACAGCCGGGGCCTGGCCAACCTCTACGGCGGCCGCAAGGCCCTCGGCGACAAGCTGGACACCTACTTCGCCACCCCGGAGACGGCCTCCCCTGAGTTCGTGGGCTCCTACGGCGGTGTCATCCACGAGATGACCGAGGCGCGGGACGTCCGGATGGGCATGTACGGCCACTCCAACCAGGTCGCGCACCACGTCATCTACATGTACGACGCGGCGGGCGAGCCCTGGAAGGCGCAGGCGACCGTGCGCCAGGCGCTGTCCCGGCTGTACACGGGCAGCGAGATCGGGCAGGGCTACCACGGCGACGAGGACAACGGCGAGCAGTCGGCCTGGTACCTCTTCTCCTCGCTCGGCTTCTACCCGCTGGTCATGGGCAGCGGTGAATACTCCATCGGCTCCCCGCTGTTCAAGAAGGTCACCGTCCACCTGGAGAACGGACACGACCTGGTGATCAAGGCCCCGCGCAACAGCGCCCGCAACGTCTATGTGCAGGGTGTGCGCTTCAACGGCCGCAGCTGGAACTCCACTTCGCTCCCCCACTCGCTGCTGTCCAAGGGCGGGGTGCTGGAGTTCTCCATGGGCGACAAGCCCTCGTCGTGGGGCACGGGCAAGGACGCGGCGCCGGCCTCCATCACCCAGGACGACAAGGTGCCGAGCCCGCGCGCGGACGTGCTGAAGGGTGACGGCGCGCTGTTCGACAACACCTCGGCGACGAGCGCGACGGTCACCTCGGTGGACCTTCCGGTGAGCGGGGCCGTCAAGGGCGCCCAGTACACGCTGACTTCACCGGCGGACCGCACCAAGGCGCCGGCCGGCTGGACGCTCCAGGGGTCCACGGACGGCACCACGTGGACGACGCTGGACAAGCGGTCGGGCGAGTCCTTCGCCTGGGACCGGCAGACACGGGCGTTCAGCATCGCGAAGCCGGGGTCGTACACGAGGTACCGGCTCGTCCTGGACGGCGAATCCACCCTCGCGGAGGTGGAGTTGCTGGGCTGACGCACCGGGCATGACGAAGGGGCGGGCCCTCACGGGCCCGCCCCTTCGGTGTGTGCGGGGTCAGTCGGTGGCGATGGTGAACACGTGCAGGTCGCTGTCGGTGGGAAGCTTGACGCTCTTCACCGCCTTGCCCTCCGGCGCGGTGAACGGCTTGGTGGCGAAGACGTAGGTGGCGACCGGGTCCTTGTCGGCGCCCGCGACATTGCGGTACGCGGCCTTGGCGACGACCTCGTTGCCGTACTGGACGGTGCCGCCGCCTCCGCCGACGGTCCAGTCGGTGAAGGAGAGGTCGGCGGTCGCGGTGCTGCCGTCGGTGTAGGTGACGGTGGCCTTGGCCTGCTGGTTGCCGTTGACGGCACTGCCGACGAACGCCAACTGATGCACCCCGTCCTTGAGTTGGACGGTCTGTCCGGCGCCGGTGGCGTTGTCGGGGCGGCCCGCCGGCGAGTCGGGCCAGGTGAAGGCGAGGCCGTCGGTGGCGTACTGCTTGCCCGCGTCGAGTCCGGCCGTGGTGAGGGCCTGGCGGGAGTAGGACCAGCCGCCACCGTCGTAGTCGGCCTCGTCGTGGTCGCCCTGGTCGTCGGAGACGCCGGTGTTGTCGTAGGCGGCGAGCAGGGTGCCGGGGGCGGCGACCGTGAGGGCCACGGGCTGCTCGTAGGAGGTGCTCCCGGAGGTCACGGTGACCTTGGCGGTGGCGAAGCCCTGTCCGGCGTCCTCGGCGGCGGTCAGGGTGATCTCCTGGGCGCCCCCGGTGACCGTGCCCTCGGCGGGCGTGGCCGTGATCCCCGCCGGGGTCTCGACCTGGTAGCGGACCTCGGGTCCGGTGCCGCCGTTCAGGGACAGCGCGCGGATGCCGATCTTCGTGCTGTCACCGGGTGCGAGGGTGGCCGCCGTGGGGCCGACGCCGATCTGGTAGGGCTGCTCGCCCTGCCGGAAGGACGGCGGCGGATTGTGGGCGCCCCAGGCGTGGTCGGCGGTGGTGCCGAGGGTGTAGTCGAGGCGGCCGCCGTCGCGGACGAAGGAGGCAGGCAGCCAAGGACGGTCGCTGGAACGTCCGTTGACCTTCAGGGACTGGACGTAGGGCGCGTTTGCCGCCGCTCCGCTCGCGCGCACGGAGATGTCGTTGCCGTGCGGGCGGCTGATCTCGATCCGCTCGAACAGCGGGGATGCGAGGACGAGTTCGGCCCGCGAGGGGACCTGGGGGTACATGCCCATCGCGGAGAAGACGTACCAGGCCGACATGGCGCCGAGGTCGTCGTTGCCGGGGATGCCGCCGGGCGTCGGCGCCCACAGCTGGGTCATCGCCGCCCGCACGGTCTCCTGCGCCTTGTACGGGGCGCCCGCGTAGTCGTAGAGGTACGGCACGTTGATCGAGGGCTCGTTGTCCAGCTCGGACTTGGCGCCGCCGTTGCCGGTGAGGGCCCACTCGCCGTCGGCGGTGTGGAAGAAGTCGTCCAGCCGGGCCAGTGCCTTGTCGGCGCCGCCGAGCGCGGCGAAGAGCCCGGCGGGGTTGTGCTGGACCATCCAGGTGTACTGGGCGGCCGAGCCCTCCACGAAGCCGTTGCCGGTGTCGGGGGTGAAGCCGGTGACCCAGCTGCCGTCGGCCTTGCGGTTGGCGATGTAGCCGCCGGTGGAGTCGGCGGCGATGTTGAAGTTGTTCTGCCACCACTGGGCGCGGTTCGCGAAGGTGTCAGCCGTGCTCTTCCGCCCTGCGGCCGTGGCGAGTTGGGAGAGGGAGAAGTCGGCGGTGGACATCTCCAGGGTCTCGGCGGCGCCGCCCCAGGCGTTGGAGACGCTGGGCATGTAGTGCAGCTTCAGGTACTTGTCGAGCGAGGGGCGCTGGCCGGCCGACAGCACCGGCTTGCCGGAGGCGGACAGGTCCTCCTCGGTGGGTACGGTGGCCGCCTCGACCAGGGACTTCAGGGCGCCCTTGAGGTCGAAGTCCGTGCCGCCGAAGGCGTGGATGCCGGCCAGGGCGGTGGGTGCGGGGTCGCCGTTCATGACGTGGGTGCCGCTCGCGCCGTGCAGCCAGCGGTCCCAGACGCCGCCGTTCTGCTCGCTGAGTTCGTAGAGCGACTGGGCGATGTCGGAGCCGGTGCGCGGGTCGAGCAGGGTGAGCAGCTGGACCTGGTCGCGGTAGACGTCCCAGCCGGAGAAGGTGCCGTACTGGGCGCGGTGGCCGCGCGCGGTGCGGTGGACCTTGTCGTCGCTGCCCCGGTAGCGGCCGTCGGCGTCGCTGATCACGTTGGGGTGCAGCAGGGCGTGGTAGAGCGCGGTGTAGAAGGTGGTGCGCTCGTCGTCGGTGCCGCCGCCGACACGGACGGCACCGAGGCGCTCGCGCCAGGCCGCGCGGGCCGCGTTCCGTACGGCGTCGAAGGAGCGGTGACTGCCGTTCTCCGCACGGAGGTTGGCCTCGGCGGCGTCCTTGCTGACGTAGGAGATGCCGACCTTGACGTTCACCGGTCCGGCGCCGGGCGCGAACTCGACGTATCCTCCGGCGCCCTTGCCGGCGACGGGGCGGCCGCCGTGGGAGAAGCCGCCGGTGCCGCCGGAGGCGCTGGTGGAGCCGGGGGTGAGCTTGTCGTCCTGCCAGGTGCCGGTGGACTTGAAGGCGCGGTCGAAGTGGGCGGTGAAGTAGAGGGTGTAGTAGGAGCGTTGGCCCTCGGGATCGAGGTAGCCGCAGAAGTTGCCGGAGGTGACCGAGCCCGAGACCGTGTGGCGGTCGGGGTCGATGCTGACCGTCGAATCCTCGGACCCCACCTCGGAGTTGGCGGTGCGCACGAGTAGCGAGGCGGGCTTGTCGGCGGGGTAGGTGAAGCGGGCCGCGCCGGTGCGGGCGGTCGCGGTGAGGTCGGCGGTGACGCCGGAGGCGAGGCCGAGCTTGTAGTGGCCGGGTTCGGCGGTCTCGTCGGTGTGCTTGAAGTCCGAGGCGTAGACGGCGTCCTTGGTGTCGCTCGCCGGGGAGGAGGTGACCTCGCCCGCGTACGGGAAGAACGGGATGTCGCCGCTGCCGCCCGCGCAGCCGGTGCCGGACATGTGGGTGAGACTGAAGCCTCTGACCCGGGTGGCGTCGTAGTGGTAACCACCGGGTGCGGCGGTGCGGGTGGCGTCGCCTCTGGTGTTCTCCGGGCTCCAGGAGAACATGCCGAAGGGCACGACGGCACCGGGGAAGGTGTCGCCGCCGTTGCTGGTGCCGATCAGCGGATCGGCGTACGGCGTCGGGTCGTCGACGAGAGCGGGTGGTGCGTGGGTCGCCGCGAGGGCGGGGGTGGCACCGCCGCCGAGCGCGAGCGCGGCGGCGAGCAGCAGGGACATCGGACGGAAACGCATGACGCGGCCCTTCCTCCTTGCGGACGGGTCGCGCCCCACGGGTCGCACAAGCCGCAGGGACAGTAACGTGCGCCGCCCGCCCCATGGAAGACCGCCCGCACCAGCGGGGCCCGGTTCCCTCAACTGGGTTGACATCGTTGTCCGTTGGGGCGGTAAAGTCAGGTACGGACCCACTAGACAACGTTGTCGCGCTCCACTCCGGGACGAGGCCCCGCCTCCCCCGGCACAAGCCGCCGCACCCCCGCAGGACCAGCCCCATCCGGACGGGCACCACCCCCTCGCCCACCCGGCTCGCGGACCCGGTGGACCGTTCTCCACCGGGTCCGCCCAGAGCGATGCCGAGGGGCTCACTCGCAGGTTCCGCTGCCGCTGTAGCAGGGCACATGACGCGAGGCCGGCGCCGGGCTCGGATGGTCCGTGTCGTACTCGCGCTGGACCTGCGTGTGGAACGCCCCCACCACGAGCCCCGCGAGCACCAGCGAGGCGACGGTCCAGCGCGCCCGGCAGAGCAGCGCGATCCCGGCGCCGACCGTCAGGACGACGGCCAGGTTCCGCAGCCACGCCATCTCCGCGAGCGCGACGGTGTCGATCTCCTGCCGATCCCCCTGCGCGGCCCAGCCCCGCATTCCGTACCCGAGGACGGTCGCCCAGATCACCATCGCGTCCACCACGAGGAGGAACAGGGCGATGCTCACGTCCGCGAACGTGGGGGTCCTGCGGGACCAGGGCCATCTCCGTCGCGGCGGGGAGAGGGGGTGCGGCTGTGTCATGCGCCCACCGTGCCGCTCCGGTGACCGGACCGCATGAGTACGGCTACTCAGTGGGGAGGTCACGGGCGTGGAGCCGGGCCGTGCTCAGGGGCGCAGCAGGCCGCTCAGTTCGCGGCGGCTGCGGACGCCGGTCTTGGCGAAGACGCTGGTGAACCGGTCCTGCACGGTCCATGGCGAGATCATCAGCTCGGCGGCCGTCTGCGCGGTGGAGCGTCCGGCGAGCATCTTCTCCACCACCTCGGCCTCCCCGGCCGACAGCCCGAAGCGGGCACGCCAGGTCTCCGGGGTCAGCGGGGCCGCGACGGGTTCCAGGATCAGCGCGACCCGCCGGACACCGCCGGCCGCGGTGGTCGTGCCCGCGTGCAGCGAGAACCAGCGGCCCGCCCGCGTCCGCACCCGGGCGGTCACGGGAGCGGACGCCTCGGCGGGGGCCCGGGCGAGGACGGCCATCATGAGGGCGACGTCCGGGGTCTCGGCCGGCCGTTCGTCCGGGTCGCGCAGTTCGGCCAGCACCTCGTCGGCGCGGGGCGTCGACTCCACGACGCGGTCGGTGTCGTCGAGCAGGACCAGCACGGGGCCCGGCACGTCGTGGGCGGGCCCCGGCGAGCCGAGGGCGGCGTCGCGGATGCCCTCGGCCAGCAACGGCGCCGCCGCGGCGACCACGCCGACCTCGTCCGGGCCGAAGGCGGGCCGGTCCTCCCGGCGGAACAGATGGAGGAAGCCCCAGACCCGGCCGTCGGTCCGCGCGACGGCCCGGATCTCGTCGCCGAGGCCGAGCGGGCCGAGCAGCTCCCGGTGGCGCGCGCTGCGGTCGAGCCGGCCGCCGGTCACCGCCGACAGGGCACCGGCCGGGTCCGGGCCGGCGGCCAGGGCGCGCAGCTTCAGGAAGTCGTGCTGGCCGGCCTCGTTGAAGTGCAGCAGGGCGGCGCCGGACCGGTCGAGGTTGCCGGTCGCGTAGGTGGTCGCGAGCACCGACTCCGGGTCGGTCTCGGCGAAGCAGTACGCGTCGGCGCCGACCGCCGAGGCGATCCGGTCCGCGGACGCGTGCCGGAACGCGGACGAGCCCAGCCCCTGTCCCGCCAGTTTCCGAAGGCCCCGCTGGAGCCGGGAATCGCTCATGCTGCACCCGCCCTGACGTGCGGCCGATTTCCCCAGCTTACTGGGTGTTCCGTGTACGCGGGCGAAACCTACGCTGATCGCGATTCCCTTTTCCGGCCGCTCCGGTCCGATCCGGTCCGCGAATCCGGTCCGTGAAAGCGCGTCCGACCCGCGAAATGGAGGAGAAATGAATATCCCGCATTATCCGCTGTACGTGAACGGCGAGTGGACCGACAGCGCGGACCGTTACACGATCACCGACCCCGCCACCGGCGAGCCCGTGGCGACCGTCGCGCGGGGCACCACGGAGCACGTGGACCAGGCGGTCGCCTCGGCCGCCGCCGCGCACGCGGAGGGTTCCTGGCGCCGGACCCCGCCGGCGGAGCGCGCCCGGATCATCCGCACGGTCGCGGACGCGCTGGAGCGCCGCCAGGAGGAACTGGCCGTCCTCCAGTCGCGGGAGAACGGCGCGACGATCCGCACCAGCCGCGTTCTGCACCTGGGCCTGAGTATCGCGCATCTACGGTATTTCGCGGACCTTGCGGAGTCGTACCCCTTCGAAATCCGCGGCCCCGACATGTACCCGTTCCAGAGCACCGGAATTCTGCGCCGGGAACCTGTCGGTGTGGTCGCGGCGATCGTGCCCTTCAATCTTCCGCTGACCGTGACCGCGCTGAAGGTCGGCCCCGCGCTGGCGGCCGGGAACACCGTGGTCCTCAAGCCCGACGAGCACACCCCGCTGCTCGCCCTGGAGCTGGCCCGGGAGTTCGAGGCGGCGGGCCTGCCGCGCGGTGTGCTCCACGTGGTGACGGGGGACGGCGTACCGGTGGGCGCGCATCTCAGCGGGCACCCGGGCGTCCGCAAGGCCGCCTTCACCGGCTCCACCGAGGTGGGCAAGGAGATCCTCCGGCAGAGCGCCGGCACGGTACGGCGGGTGACGCTGGAGCTGGGCGGCAAGGGACCGAACATCGTCCTGCCGGACGCCGGCTTCGAGCTCGCGGTGGACGGCGCCCTGTACGCGGTCATGGCCAACAACGGGCAGGCCTGCGAGGCGGGCAGCCGGCTCCTGGTGCCCCGGGAGCGCGAGACCGCCTTCGTGGCCGCGCTCGCCGCCCGCGCGGGCTCCCTGCGCGTGGGCGACCCGCTCGACCCGGCGACCGATCTCGGCCCCGTGATCACGAGGGAGCAGCGGGACGGCATCCTGGCCCGCGTCGAGGAGGCCCGCGCCGAGGGCGCGGCCGTCGTCTGCGGCGGGGGCGTGCCCAAGGGCGAGCGGTTCGAGACGGGCAACTGGATCGAGCCGACCGTCGTCGCCGGTGTCGCGCGGGACTCCCGCATCGCCCGCGAGGAGGTGTTCGGACCGGTCCTGACGGTCCTCGCCTACGACTCGGTCGAGGACGCGGTCGCGCTCGCCAACGACACCTCGTACGGGCTGTCGGCCGGGGTGTGGGGCCGGGACGAGGAGCGGGCGCTCGACGTCGCCCGGCGGATCGACGCCGGGATGGTGTTCGTCAACGACTGGCACGTGACGCCGACGGCCTACCCGTTCGGCGGGATGAAGCAGAGCGGTCTGGGGCGCGAGGGCGGCCCGGACGCCCTGGACGCCTACACCGAGTCCAAGTTCATCAGCGTCGACCGGTCCGGCTCCCTGGCGGACCACGCCGCCTTCGCGATGGTGCTGGGCTCATGATCAGGGCCACGAGGAAGCGGGCGCGGGAGTACGACCACATCGTGGTGGGCGCCGGTTCCGCCGGCTGTGTCGTCGCCGCGCGTCTGCTGTGCCGTACCGAAGGCCGCGTCCTGGTCCTGGAGGCGGGCGGCGGTCGCGACGACGCCCCGAGCCTGACCTGCCCCCGGCGGTGGGTGGAGAACCTCGGCTCGGCCTTCGACTGGAACTACCGGTACGCCCCGAACCCGCACACCGGCAACCGCACGCTGCCGCTGGCCCGGGGCAAGGTCGTCGGCGGCTCCGGTGCCGTCAACGCGCTGGTGTGGGCGCGCGGCCGGGCGGCGGACTACGACGGCTGGGCGGCGGCCGGCAACCCGGGCTGGGACTACGCCTCGGTCCTGCCGTACTTCACCGCCTCCGAGGACTGGGAGGACGGGCCGAGCGCCCACCGGGGCGCGGGCGGACCCCTGCGGGTGGAGCGGGCCAGGGACCTGCATCCCGTCGCGGCCGCCCTGATCGACAGCTGCCGGTCCTACGGCATGCCGTATCTGGACGACATCAACGTTCCCGAGCCCCTCGGCGCGGGCCCGGTCAGCATGAACGTCCGGGACGGCCGGCGCTGGAACTCCTGGCACGGCTGTCTGCGGCCACTGCTCGGCCATCCCCGGCTCACCGTGGTCACCCGGGCGGCCGTCCGGCGGCTGACCTTCGCCGGAAACCGTTGCACGGGCGTGGAGTTCGCGCGGGAGGGCCGGGTGCACCGGGTCCGCGCCACCGGCGAGGTGGTGCTGTCGGCCGGTGCCGTCGACAGTCCCCGGCTGCTGATGCTGTCCGGGATCGGACCCGCCGACGAGCTGGCCCGGCTGGGCATCAGGACGGTGGCCGACCTGCCCGGCGTGGGACGGAACCTCCAGGAGCACCCGCTGCTCGCGGGGCTGTGCTTCGAGACCCGGCGGGCGCTGCCGCCGCCGGAGCACAATCTGGAGGGCAGCATCGCCTTCTGGCCCAGCGGTCCGGGCCGGCCGGTCCCCGACCTGATGTTCGTGTCCATCCAACTGCCGTACGTGTCACCGGAGATCGGCGCGGTGTCCCCTCCCCCGCCCCCGCCGCACGCCTTCTCGATCCTGCCGGGGCTGATGCGGGTCGAGAGCCGCGGCCATCTCCGGCTGCTGTCGGCCGACCCCGCCGGCCCGCTGGAGATCCAGCCGAACCTGCTCACCGAACAGGCCGATGTGGACGCCCTGTCGGCGGCCGTGGAGCTGGGTCTCGACCTCGCGGACCAGCCCGCCCACCGCGCGCTGATCCGGCGCCGGATCGCCCCGGCGGGACCCCTGGACGGACGGCGGATCAGGGCGTTCCTGCGGGACGCCTGTCTTCCCTACCAGCACACGGCCGGGACCTGCGCCATGGGCGGCGGGCCGGAGGCCGTGGTGGACGCCCGTCTGCGCGTCCACGGCATCACGGGCCTGCGGGTCGCCGACGCCTCGGTCATGCCGGTCATCACCTCGGCCAACACCAACGCGCCGTCGGTGATGATCGGCGAGGCGGCCGCCCGGTTCCTCACCGGGGAACCGGCGGGCCGGGGTCACTCACAGGTGCCGCTTCCGCTGTAGCAGGGCACATAACCTGCCGCCGGCGGAGGCGGAGGCGCCGGATGGCTCCGGTCGTAATCACGCTGGACCTGCGCGAGCAGCGCCCCCACCACCAGCGCCACGATCACCTGCGAGGTGACGGTCCAGGGCGCCCGGGAGAGCAGCGCGAGTACGGCGCAGACGGTCACGACGACAGCCGCGCCGCGCAGCCAGCCGATCTCCGCGAGCGCGGCGGCGTCGATCTCCGACCGCATCCCCTGGGCGGCCCAGGCCCACATGCCGTACCCGAGGACGGCCCCCCAGATCACCAGCGCCTCCACCGCGAAGAGCAGCAGGGCGACGGAGACGTCCGCGAACGTGGAGGTCCTGCGGGACCAGGGCCGTCTCCGGCGCGGTGGGGAGACGGAGGCGGAGGCGGGGTGCGACGCTGTCATGCGCCTACCGTGCCGCTCCGGCCCCGGCGCCGCATGAGTACGCCTACTCAGTCCACCCCGGTGACGGCGGCACGGCCGCGCACGACGAAGGGCCGCACCCCCGAGGGGATGCGGCCCTTCAACCGCGTTTCCGGACCGCTTACTTGGCGATCAGGTTGCGCAGCACGTACTGCATGATGCCGCCGTTGCGGTAGTAGTCCGCCTCGCCGGGGGTGTCGATGCGGACGACCGCGTCGAACTCCACACCGGTGTCGGTGGTGACCTTGACCGTGCGCGGGGTGGTGCCGTTGTTCAGCTCCTCGACGCCGGTGAAGGAGAAGGTCTCCTCGCCGGTCAGGCCGAGGGAGGCCGCGTTCTGGCCCTCCGGGAACTGGAGCGGGAGCACGCCCATGCCGATGAGGTTCGAGCGGTGGATGCGCTCGTAGGACTCGGCGATGACGGCCTTGACGCCGAGGAGCGCGGTGCCCTTGGCGGCCCAGTCGCGCGACGAGCCGGAGCCGTACTCCTTGCCGGCCAGGACGACCAGCGGGATGCCCTGCTCGATGTAGTTGCGCGAGGCGTCGTAGATGAAGGAGACCGGCGCGCCCTCGACGGTGAAGTCGCGGGTGTAGCCGCCCTCGGTGCCCGGCGCGATCTGGTTGCGCAGGCGGATGTTGGCGAACGTGCCGCGGATCATGACCTCGTGGTTGCCACGGCGCGAGCCGTAGGAGTTGAAGTCACGACGCTCCACACCGTGCTCGGTGAGGTACTTGCCCGCCGGGGTGTCGGCCTTGATCGCGCCGGCCGGGGAGATGTGGTCGGTGGTGACCGAGTCGCCCAGCTTGGCGAGCACGCGGGCACCGGTGATGTCGGTGACCGGGGACGGCTCCGTCTGCATGCCCTCGAAGTACGGGGGCTTGCGGACGTAGGTGGACTCCGCGTCCCACTCGAAGGTGTTGCCGGTCGGGATCGACAGCGCCTGCCACTGGGCGTCGCCCGCGAAGACGTCCTCGTAGGACTTGGCGAACATGTCCTCGCCGATGGCGTTCGCGACGACCTCGTTGACCTCGGCCTCGGAGGGCCAGATGTCCTTGAGGAAGACCGGGTTGCCGTCCTGGTCGGTGCCCAGGGCGTCCTTGGTGATGTCCACCTTCATGGAACCCGCGAGGGCGTACGCGACCACCAGCGGCGGGGAGGCCAGGTAGTTCATCTTGACGTCGGGGTTGATCCGGCCCTCGAAGTTGCGGTTGCCCGAGAGGACCGAGGTGACCGCGAGGTCGTGATCGTTGACGGCCTTGGAGACCTCCTCCGGCAGCGGGCCGGAGTTGCCGATGCAGGTGGTGCAGCCGTAACCGACCAGGTTGAAGCCGACCTTGTCGAGGTAGGGGGTCAGGCCCGCCTTCTCGAAGTAGTCGGTGACGACCTTGGAGCCCGGGGCGAGGGTGGTCTTGACCCACGGCTTGCGGGTCAGGCCCTTCTCCACGGCCTTCTTGGCGACGAGCGCCGCGGCGACCATGACGTACGGGTTGGAGGTGTTGGTGCAGGAGGTGATGGCCGCGACCGTCACCGCACCGTGGTCCAGCTCGTAGGTGGTGCCGTCGGGGGCGGTCACGGTGACCGGGTTCGACGGGGTGCCGTTGGGGGCGATCGCCGGGGAGTCGGAGGCCGGGAAGGACTCCTTGCCCGCCTCGTCCACGACGTCGACGTAGTTGAGGACGTCCGACTTGAACTGCTCGGCGGCGTTCGCCAGGACGATGCGGTCCTGCGGGCGCTTCGGTCCGGCGATGGAGGGGACGACCGTGGAGAGGTCCAGCTCCAGCTTCTCGGAGAAGTCGGGCTCGGCCTTCGGGTCCAGCCAGAGGCCCTGCTCCTTGGCGTACGCCTCGACCAGCGCGACCTGCTGCTCGGAGCGGCCGGTGAGCTTGAGGTAGTTCAGGGTCTCGTCGTCGATCGGGAAGATGGCGGCCGTCGAGCCGAACTCCGGCGACATGTTGCCGATGGTGGCGCGGTTGGCCAGGGAGGTGGCGGCCACACCCTCGCCGTAGAACTCGACGAACTTGCCGACCACACCGTGCTGGCGCAGCATCTCGGTGATGGTGAGCACCAGGTCGGTGGCGGTGGTGCCGGGGGTCAGCTCACCGGTGAGCTTGAAGCCGACGACGCGCGGGATCAGCATGGAGACCGGCTGGCCGAGCATGGCGGCCTCGGCCTCGATGCCGCCGACGCCCCAGCCGAGCACACCGAGGCCGTTGACCATGGTGGTGTGCGAGTCGGTGCCGACCAGGGTGTCGGGGTACGCCTTGCCGTCACGGACCATGACGACGCGGGCCAGGTGCTCGATGTTCACCTGGTGGACGATGCCGGTGCCCGGCGGGACGACCTTGAAGTCGTCGAACGCGGTCTGGCCCCAGCGCAGGAACTGGTAGCGCTCCTTGTTGCGGCCGTACTCCAGGTCGACGTTCTGCTTGAACGCGTCGTGGGTGCCGAACTTGTCGGCGATGACGGAGTGGTCGATGACCATCTCGGCCGGGGAGAGCGGGTTGATCTTCGCCGGGTCGCCGCCGAGCGCCGCGACGGCCTCACGCATGGTCGCGAGGTCCACGACACAGGGGACGCCGGTGAAGTCCTGCATGATCACGCGGGCCGGCGTGAACTGGATCTCCTGGCTGGGCTGAGCCTGCGAGTCCCAGCCGCCGAGGGCGCGGATGTGGTCGGCGGTGATGTTCGCGCCGTCCTCCGTGCGGAGCAGGTTCTCCAGCAGGACCTTCAGGCTGTACGGCAGGCGGGCCGAGCCCTCGACCTTGTCCAGCCGGAAGATCTCGTACGACTCGTCGCCCACCTGCAGCGTGCTGCGGGCGTCGAAGCTGTTCGCCGACACGACAGTCTCCTTCATTGATGTGCGCGTTCCACCGCATCCTGCCGCCACGCCGGTCTGGCCAATCCGCTAAGGTAAGGCTAAGTTAGGTAACCCTTACCGGTACGGCTGCTGCGGTGCGCCTCGGCAGATATCTCGATGTCGAGATAACTCTAGTACATAGGGGCTGGATGGTCATGCCCGGGTTCGGCCGGCATGCCTGCGTGGAGGCGGCCGGGGCCCGCCCGGGGCGGCCGGAGCTTGGGGCGGTACTGACGGACCGACCCCGTCCTATGGGACGAGCGACTCCCTCACCCGGCGCATTCCCCAAGCCCGCACCGCCATGGCGACCCCGGCGAGGAAGCCGAGCGGGTCCAACACCGGCAACTCTCTTGCTATTGCAAGTAATATGCAACAAGCTACCGGGGTCCTTACCGCCTGTCGTGAACGCGGAGTCAGCCGTGCCCCACCTGCTGCCGGATACCGGGCCCCAACGCGTCCTGGCCGCCTCGAACTTCGTCTACACCGTCGGCAGCGGGCTCTATCTGACCGCGGGTGTCCTGTACTTCACCGAGGCGGCCCAGCTGCCCGCCGGCCGGGTGGGACTCGGGCTCGGGATCGCCGGAGGTGTCTCGCTGGCCCTGGGCATCGGCGGCGGGCATCTCGCGGACCGGCGCGGCGCCCGCGGCGTCTACGCGGCCACCCTCGTCGTCCAGGCGCTGGCCACCGCCTGTTTCGTCCTGGTGGACAGCTTCTGGTCGTTCGTCCTCGTGGTGTGCGCGGCCGCCGGTGCGAAGGCCGCCGGAATCGCCGCCCGCTCGCCGCTCATCAGGCACTACGGAGGGGACCGGCCGCAGGAGTTCCGGGCCTATCTCCGCGCGGTGACGAACGTCGGCATCTCCCTCGGCGCCGTGGGCGCGGGGTGGGTCGTGCAAGTGGGCACCCTCACCGCCTACCAGCTCATGGCCGTCGGCAACGCGATCGCCTTCGTCGTCTCCGCGGCGCTCCTGGTCTCCCTCCCGCCGGTCGAGCCCGCCCCCGCCACCGGCGGCCCCCGCTGGATCGCCCTGCGCGACCGCCCCTACCTGCTGCTCACCGCCCTCGACGGCGTCATGGCCATCCAGTTCAAGGTGCTCACGGTGGCCATCCCGCTCTGGATCGTCGGCGCCACCAGCGCCCCGCACTGGCTGATCTCGGGCACCATGCTCACCGGCACCGTCATCGTCGTCGCGTTCCAGGTGCGGGCAGGACGGGACGTCGACTCCCCCGAAGCCGGCGGTAACGCCTACCGGCGGGCGGGCGTCGCCTTCCTCATCGCCTGCTCGATGATCTCGCTGTCCTCGGGGAGACCGGCGTGGGCCGCCGCCGCGCTGCTCATCGCCGCGGTGGTGGTCCACACGGTCGGCGAGCTGTGGCACTCCGCCGCCGGCTTCGAGGTGTCCTTCGCGCTGGCGCCACGGCACGCCACGGGGCAGTACCTGGGCGTGTTCGGCCTCGGCGCCGGACTGGCCGAGGCCCTCGGTCCCGGACTGCTCATCTGGCTCTGCATCACCTGGGGCCGGCCCGGGTGGTACGTCGTGGGCGCCATGTTCGCGCTGACGGGCCTGGCGGCACCCCTCGCCGTCCGCTGGGCACGGACCCGGCAGAACGCCCTGCCGACACCCGCCCCGACCCCCGCGAACGCGCCCACGACCTGAACCGCCGCCCGCCGTAAGGACTTTGCCCGCCGATGATTGAGCGCCCCCGGCGCACGGGGGTACTACTGCGGCACAGAGCGGGCCCGCGCGTCCGCCCCTGAACTCCGTGCGGGAGAAACCCTCTTGTCCAAGTCGATCCTCCACCGGGTCCTCGAACCCTTCCCCGACGCGGCGAGCGCGCTGTCGCGGGCGCGCGCGATCATGCGTGAACTGGCCGAGTGGCAGGGCCTCCCCTGGCCCCAGTTGAGCCCGGTCACCACGGCCGCGCAGTACGTCCACGCCGTACGCACCTTCGGCACCGGCCGGTTCGCCGGGGAACCGGCGCCGTCCGCCGTCGGCCCGTTCCTGGGCGAACTGACCCGCCGTGGCGTGGCGTTCGAACGCCGGGGGCCGGACTGGCTGTTCATGGTGGACGCACGGCTCCGCCCGGAACTGGCCGAACTCTGGCCGCTGCCCGAGGACTTGGAGCTCATCCTGAGCCTGACGCCGCCCTTCGGCGGCCCCGGCACCGAGCCCGAGGACGAGTGCACCGAGGAGGAACTGGACCAGATGGTCCTGGCACTCGGACCCCTGGCCCTGGACGCCGGTTGGGACTGCCGCTGGCGTGGCCTGCCCGACGCCAAGGGCTGCGGTGTCCAGCTCTGCCTGAACAGCGTCTGGACCGCACAGCACGCCGAGCCGGCCCCCGGCGAGTTCGGCGTCTGGATCTCCCTCGGCGCCCGCAGCGCCTGGACCCCCGCCGCCCAGGCCTGGCTGCGCGAGACGGGCCTGCCGCTGGGCGGACCCCAGGCGGGCTGACAGCCCACTGGAGCGGCCGGCCCGCAGGGTGGGGCCGGAGCTCACAGGACAGGGTCGGGAAAACCTCCGTACCGCGTGCGCGGGTGACGGCAGACTCACCCCATGACCGCCTCAACCCCCAAGGCCGACCTGCGCCTCTACCTCCAGTCCGCCCGCGATGCCCTCCTGTGGAAGCTCGACGGTCTCGGGGAGTACGACATCCGCCGCCCGCTCACCCCGACCGGGACCAACCTCCTGGGGCTGGTGAAGCACGCGGCCGGGGTGGAGCTGGGCTACCTCGGGGACGTCTTCGGGCGGCCGTCGGGCGAGCCGCTGCCCTGGCTGGACGACGGCGCCGAGACCAACGCGGACATGTGGGCCACCGCCGAGGAGTCACGCGCGGACATCGTGGACCTCTACCGCAGGGCGTGGGCGCACGCGGACGCCACGGTCGACGCGCTGCCGCTGGACACGGTGGGCAGGGTGCCGTGGTGGCCGGAGGGGAAGGACGAGGTGACGTTGCATCACGCGGTCGTCCGGGTCACGGCCGACACCCAGCGCCACGCGGGGCACGCCGACATCCTCCGCGAACTCCTCGACGGCGCCGTCGGGGTGGGCCGGGACAACGCCGGTCTGCCGCCGGGCGACGCGCAGTGGTGGGAGACGTACCGGGGCCGGCTGGAGGCGGCGGCTCGGGCGGCCGAGCGGTGAAGGACCCGCCTCAGCCCGGCACCACGGCCCACGCCTCGATCTCCACCCGGAACGCGGGGTGGACGAGCCCGGCGACCTGGACCAGCGAGCAGGCGGGCGGGCGCGCGGAGTCCTGGTGTTCGTCGCGCACCCGGCGGAAGGCGGGGAGGTCCGCGAGGTCGGTGAGGAAGACGGTCAGCTTGACCACATGGCCGAGGCCGGTGCCCGCCGCCGCGAGGGCCGTGGCCAGGTTGGCGTACACCTGCCGCACCTGCGCCTCCGCGTCCCCCTCCCCCACGAGCCGCCCCTCGGCGTCGAGCGGCACCTGCCCGGAGACGGCGACGAGGTTCCCGGCCGCGCCGAACGCCACGGCGTGGCTGTAGCCGTTCACGGGCGGCGCGCCGTCGGGTCGTACGAAGTGCCGGACGGTCCCGTCGTGCCGGGTCGTCTCGTCGTGCTGGGCCATCTCGTCTCCTCGTGGCGGGCGGCACGTCCCACCGTGGCGGGCGGCACGTCTCACCGTGGCGGGCGGCACGTCCCACCGTGGCGGGCGGCGCATGATCATCGGATTCCGCCACCCTCCCACCGGACGACCGCCTGGCACACCCCCACCCCTCCCGGACACCGCCGCCCAGGTGAATTTCCTCGCCGGACGCCCGTACCCGGTGAGACCATCCCCCGGTGAGCCACTTCTCGTACCACTCGCTCCCCGAGGGCGTGCCGGCCGCCCGCTTCCACATCCCCGAGCCCCGGCGCGCGGAGTCCGGCGCGTGGCCGGGGTTCGAGAAGGCGCTGGAGGCCGTGAACCGGGACCTCGCGGCCACCCTGCCCGAGCATCCGCCTCTGGTGCTGATGGTGGAGCCGGCGCACGAGGCGGGCGAGCCCGAGCGGCTGTACGTGGCGCTGCCTGACGGCCGCCGGCAGGGCAATCCCGTGCACCCCGACGACGTGACGTACGACTCCGGCGCACCGGAGCCGGCCGACCCCGCCGACCTGCTCACCCGGACCGCCGACGCCGCCCAGGAGACGGTGATGGAGATGGCCTGGCAGGTGTGGCCGGTCTGCCCGGCGCACAAGCTGGGAGCACATGTGCGGTCCGACGCGGAGGCGGTCACCTGGTGGTGTCCGGGAGGTACGGAGGCCGGCGGCCACCACGTCTCCCGGGTGGGCGAACTGTCCGGAGCGCTGCCGGGAAAGCAGCGGCGGGCACTGCGCAGGGAGGAGCGGAAGAAGCAGAAGAAGCAGAAGAAGCAAGGACGCTGAAGGCGCGGCCATCAGTAACCCGTTCGGGGGTATCCGGGTTGAGCGGCCTTCCGCCGCACCGACAATCGGAGGAGACAGTCATGGGCCTCACATTCCGCAAGAGCTTCCGCATCCTGCCCGGAGTCCGCCTGAACATCAACCGCCACTCCTGGTCCCTCACGACCGGCGGCGGCAAGCACGGCCCCCGCCACACCCACAGCAGCACGGGACGCCGTACGACCTCGATGGATCTGCCCGGCCCGTTCGGCTGGCGCAAGACCACGACCAAGGGCCACTGACCGGGCGCCGTTGACCCGGCATCACCCGAATGGACCCCCCGGCGGGGCGCCATCTCATATCTGAGATAGCCTCAACCTCATGTCAGACGACTACCTCGCACGCATCGGCAAGCTCATCCGTGACGCCCGGCAGCACCGCGGCTGGACTCAGACCCAGCTCGCGGACGCTCTCGGCACGAGTCAGAGCGCGGTCAACCGCATCGAGCGCGGGAACCAGAACATCAGCCTTGAGATGATCGCCCGCATCGGGGAGGCCCTGGACAGCGAGATCGTGTCGCTGGGCTACGCGGGTCCGATGCATCTGCGCGTCGTCGGCGGCCGCCGCCTCTCCGGCGCCATCGACGTCAAGACGAGCAAGAACGCCTGCGTCGCCCTGCTGTGCGCGTCCCTGCTGAACAAGGGCCGTACGGTCCTGCGCCGGGTCGCCCGGATCGAGGAGGTGTACCGCCTCCTGGAGGTGCTCAACTCCATCGGCGTCCGCACCCGCTGGATCAACGACGGCGTCGACCTCGAACTCGTCCCCCCGGCCCAGCTGGAGATGGACGCCATCGACGCGGAGGCGGCCGTCCGCACCCGCTCGATCATCATGTTCCTCGGCCCGCTGCTGCACCGCATGGACCGCTTCATGCTGCCGTACGCGGGCGGCTGCGACCTCGGCACCCGCACCATCGAGCCGCACATGATCGCGCTGCGCCGCTTCGGCCTGGACATCGCGGCGACCGAGGGGCAGTACCACGCGGTGGTGGACCGCACGGTCCGCCCGGACCGCCCGATCGTCCTGACCGAGCGCGGCGACACCGTGACCGAGAACGCGCTGCTGGCGGCCGCCCGCCACGACGGCGTGACCGTCATCCGCAACGCCTCCTCCAACTACATGGTCCAGGACCTCTGCTTCTTCCTGGAGGCCCTGGGCGTACGGGTCGAGGGCATCGGCACCACCACCCTCACCGTGCACGGCGTCCCCAACATCGACATCGACGTCGACTACTCCCCCTCCGAGGACCCGGTCGAGGCGATGAGCCTGGTCGCCGCCGCCGTGGTGACGGAGTCGGAGCTGACGGTCCGCCGGGTGCCGATCGAGTTCCTGGAGATCGAGCTGGCGGTCCTGGAGGAGATGGGCCTCGACCACGACCGCAGCCGCGAGTACTTCGCCGACAACGGCCGTACCCGCCTGGTCGACCTCACGGTCCGCCCCTCCAAGCTGGAGGCGCCGATCGACAAAATCCACCCGATGCCGTTCCCCGGCCTCAACATCGACAACGTCCCCTTCTTCGCGGCGATCGCCGCCGTCGCCCAGGGCAAGACCCTGATCCACGACTGGGTCTACGACAACCGCGCGATCTACCTCACCGACCTCAACCGCCTCGGCGGCCGCCTCCAACTCCTCGACCCCCACCGCGTGTTGGTGGAAGGCCCCACCCGCTGGCGCGCCGCCGAGATGATGTGCCCGCCGGCCCTCCGGCCCGCCGTGGTCGTCCTCCTGGCGATGATGGCGGCGGAGGGCACGTCGGTGCTCCGCAACGTGTACGTCATCAACCGCGGGTACGAGGACCTGGCGGAGCGGCTGAACTCGATCGGGGCGCAGATCGAGATCTTCCGGGACATCTGAGGCACGGACACCGTCGCGCCCCGTCCACCCCGCCGCTCGGCCGGGTGGACGGGGCGCGGCGGCGTTTCCGGGACTTCGCGGCACGCCGGCCGGGCTTGACCTCGACCTAAGTAGAGGTTGCAGGCTTGCGGTGCCGGCGGCGCGGGAGGCGCGCGCCGGACACCCTTGTCCCGGACCGTGCTGTGGAGGAAGCCACCTCATGACCGATGTCGCGCAGACGGAGACCGAGGGGCCGGCCATCCCCAGGGCTCCGGCCGGCCTGATCGTCTTCGGACTGATGCTTGGCATGTTCCTGTCCTCGCTGGACCAGACCGTGGTCTCCACCGCCATGCGGACCATCACGGACGATCTCGACGGGCTCACCGAACAGGCCTGGGTGACCACGGCCTATCTGATCACCTCCGTCATCTCCACCGCGTTGTACGGCAGGTTCTCGGACCTGTACGGACGCCGGCCGCTGTACCTGATCGCCGTCGGGGTCTTCCTGCTCGGCTCGCTGCTGTGCGGGCTGGCCCGGTCGATGGGGGAGCTGACCGCCTTCCGGGCCGTCCAGGGACTGGGCGCCGGCGGGCTGATGAGCCTGGCGTTCACCGTCCTCGCGGACCTGGTGCCGCTTCCGGAACGTACCCGGTACCAGGCCTGGTTCGGCTCGGTCTTCGGTGTCTCGGCGGTGGCCGGGCCCGTCCTGGGAGGGTGGTTCGCCGGGGCGGACAGCGTCCTCGGAGTCACCGGCTGGCGCTGGGCGTTCCTCGTCAACCTGCCGATCGGCGCCGTCGCGATGCTCCTGATCGGGCTGCTCCTGAAACTGCCCAGACCACGGGCGGCCGTCGGGCGCGTCGACGTCCTCGGCCTCCTCGCCCTGGTCGTCTGCCTGGTGCCCCTGCTGACGGCGGCCGGACAGGGCCGCGAGTGGGGCTGGGGCGCGGGGCCGACGCTCGGTCTGTTCGCGGTGGGCGCGCTCGGCCTGGTGCTGTTCGTGCTCGCCGAGCGGCGCGCCGGGCAGAGCGCGCTGCTGCCCCTGAGCCTGTTCCGCGACCGGGTGTTCACCCTGGTCAACGTGGTCAACGTCATCGTCGGCATGGCTCTGTTCGGGGTGCTCACCGTGCTGCCCCTGTACGTGCAGATCGTCAGGGGCCTGTCCCCCACGCAGGCGGGGCTGATGCTGCTCCCGCAGACGGTCGGCATCGTCGTCTCCGGCCGGGTGGCCGGACCGTACGTCGCGAGGACCGGCAACTACAAGCCGGTCATCGTCTCCGGGGTGGCCCTGATGACCGCCGCGTCCTGGTGGCTGAGCGCCACCGGGACGGACACCGCGCTGTGGCAGACCGGCGGGGCCGCTCTGCTGATGGGCGCCGGTGTCGGTTTCTCCTGGCAGGTCATGCTGGTGGCGATCCAGCGGGGCGCGGAACCCGGCACCATGGGCGCCGCCGTCTCGTCGTACTCGTTCTTCCGCCAGATCGGCGGCACCGCCGGGGCCGCCGTCTTCCTGGCGGTCTTCTTCGGAACGGTGGGCGGCCGGGTCGCGGACGCCTACGCCGAGGCCGCGGACAGCCCCGTATTCCAGGCCGCCGCGCACGACCCGGCCGTGGCCTCGGCGCCCGCCAACCGGGTGCTGCTGAAGGGCATGGACGGCAGCCTGAACCTCGACGACACGTCGTTCCTGAAGAGCGCGGACCCTCGGCTGGCCCGCCCGCTGCTGGACGCCATGACCGCTTCGATGAGCACCGTGTACCTGGTCAGCGGCTGTCTGCTGGTGCTGGGCGTCCTGGTGTCCCTCCTGATACGGCAGCGTGGGCCCGCCGGCTCCTGAGCGGAGGCGCGTGTGTACACCGTCGGCGCCGAAGGCCGTCGCCGACCCGACCGCCCCGCAGGGGGACGAGAGGAAGGGGCCGATGAGGCTGGAGATCTGGTCGGACCTGATGTGCCCGTGGTGCTACCTGGGGCATCTGCGGCTGCGTACCGCGCTGTCCCGGTTCGCGCACCGCGAGCAGGTGCTGACGGTCTGGCGCGCCTTCGAACTCCGCCCGGGGCAGCCGGGACTGCCGGGACGCACCCTCGCCGAGATGATGGCCACCGACTACGGCCTGGACGCCGCCCGGGTGGCCACGCTGTTCCGGCACATCGAGGAACTGGGGGCGCGCGAGGGGGCCGGCATCGTGCTGTCGGACCTGCGGCCGGTCAACTCCTTCGACGCGCACCGGCTCGTCCACCTCGCCGCGAGGCGGGGACTGGCCACCCGGACGAAGGACCGGCTCTTCCGCGCGTACTTCACCGAGCACCGCAACATCGCCGACCACGCGGTGCTGTCGGCCGTCGCCGAGGACGTCGGCCTCGACGGCGCGGCGGCCGCCGCCGTCCTGGCGGGCGACGGCTTCGCCGACGCGGTGCGCGAGGACGAACGGCTCGCGGCCACGGCCGGGTTCAGGGCGGTACCGGCCTTCCGTATCGACGGGACCGCCGGAATCGACGGCGCCTCGGGGACACCGTCGGCCGACCGGTTGACCGCGGCCCTGGAGACCGCCTGGAACGAACGGACCGAAGTCGGCTGACGACACCGGAGGTTGATGGAGCGCATGTCGCCCCGCCTGAACCCGCTTTCCCCCACCGCCCGGGAACTCACGGTCGGACAGGTGTCCACGCGCACCGGAGTCGCCGTGACCGCGCTGCACTTCTACGAGTCGAAGGGGCTGATCAAGAGCCGTCGTACGTCCGGCAACCAGCGCCGCTACACCCGTGACACGCTCCGGCGGGTGGCGGTGATCCGGGTGGCCCAGCGGCTGGGCATCCCGCTGGCCGTGGTGCGGGCGGCGCTGCAGTCGCTGCCCAGCAACCGCACGCCCAACCGGCAGGACTGGGAGGAGCTGTCCCGGATCTGGAGGGCCGATCTGGACTCCCGCATCAGGGAGTTGACCGTCCTGCGCGACAGCCTCAGCGACTGCATCGGCTGCGGCTGCCTGTCGGTGTCCAACTGCCCGCTCACCAATCCGTACGACTCGCTGGGCAAGTCGGGGCCCGGACCGCGCCGACTGTTCACCCCGGCCGACGCGGACGGCCCGCCGGAGCCGGACTCGCCCTCCGGGGGCGGCTGAGCTGTTGTCCGGCGTGCGCTGCCCTCCCGTGAGCCGGGTGCCGGCTTCAGCTCATCGCTCCTGCGGCTCGCCGCATGAATCCTGCGGCTTGCCTCATGACTGCTGCGGCTCGCCGCGGACCGGGAGGCCGCAGGCGCGGTAGATCTCGTCCAGGACGCCCATGTTCGTCACGGCGTCGGCGGGTGAGGTGAGGACCGGGGCCTTGTCCAGCACGGCCGACGCGAAGGCCGACAGCTGGCAGGCGTAGCTGGAGGGGGTGTGCCGGAGGCGCTCGCGCCGCAGCACGCGTCCGCCCTCCGCACGTGGGGCGCGGACGGTGAGCCGGTGGTAGAGCTGCGGCATCACGAAGTTGGTGACGTGCAGTTCACCGGCGGACCCGATCGCGCGAGCCCGGATCGACAGCAGCCGGCGCGACCACATGGATGCGCGCACCCGCCCGCTCACTCCGCCCGGAAAGGCGAGGTCGGCGCTCATCGCGCGGTCGACGCGCGGGTCCTTGCGCAGGGTCAGCATCCGGGCTGCCGTCACCGCCGGGGCGCCGCCGCCGAGGAGACGGGCGACGTGGACCGCGTAACAGCCGGCGTCCATGGTCGCGCCGCCCGCCAGCCCGTAGTCGTACCGGATGTCGCCGAACCGGGGCAGCGGAAAACAGACTTCGGCCTCGACATGCCGCAACTCACCGAGTTCGCCGCCCTCCACGATCTCCCGCATCCGCGCGGCCAGGGGGTGATGGCGGTAGTGGAACGCCTCCATCACCACCAGTCCACTGCGCGCGTACGCCTCGTCGGCGGCCTCCGCGACACGCTCCGCCTCCGCGCGATTGGCGGTCAGCGGCTTCTCGCACAGGACGTGCTTTCCGGCCTCCAGCGCCTTCAACGTCCACTCCGCGTGCAGCCCGTTGGGCAACGGCACGTAAACGGCGTCCACTTGAGGATCGGCGAGCAGCTCGTCGTACCCACTGTGCACGACGGGAATACCATGCCGCCGCGCGAACTCCCCCGCACGCCGCCGATCACGAGCGGCAACCGCGGTCACCGTGACCCGCGGAGTCCGACGCGCGGGCTTGACCAACGCGGCCGGCGCAATGGCAGCCGCCCCGAGCAACCCGACCCTGAGGCCCTGAGACATGGGGGTCAGTGTGCCAGGCGTGACGGGCGGGACGGAACCTTCACCTCGGGGCCTCAGTCCACACCCCTCAAGTACACCTGGTCGCGCTGCGCGTCCAGAGGGTGCACCGAGACCGACAGCGAGTTCAGGTCGTCCTCACAGGGACCGCAGACCGGACCTTCCGTCACGTCGGGCAGCGCCTCGGGTTCCTTCAGACCGAGGCGGGCGAAGGGCGTGGCCGGTTTGACCTCATCGGCCGACAGGAGCGGCTCGGCGCGATGCGACAGGGGGTTTTCGGGCGCCAACTCCTTGAGGAAGGCGGGAGTTTCCGCGCCGGGCAGGACGAACGCGAGAAGCAGGCCGTCGTCCTGCGGGCCGTCCTGATACGCGGCCCGGAGGTCCGTCGCCTTCGGGGGAACGGCGACGTGAAGCCGGTCCGCCACCTCCTGCGGCGTCGTTTTGGGAACCCAATGAGGCACACCGTTCCCACCGCGCGAAGGAGCAGCGGTGGGCGAGGACGAGCAGGCGGACAGCGCACACAGCAGGAACCCGGAGCACAGGGCGGCGGCAAGAGCGATGCCAGGCCGTACGGAACGAAGCAGCAGCCCGGCCCGGCGGCTCGGTTTCCTCTGTGCGAGACCGTTCAGGTTCGTGCGGACGAGACCGCATTTGCCGCGCAGATGGCGGTGGTCGCGGCTCAACCGGGTCAGGTCCCGGATGCGTGCGACGTCCACGCGGTAACTGACGTTGCCCCAGCCGTCGGCGCTTCCTCGTATTCGGTGAGCCACTCCGTCCTCCGCCTCCCCCGCCCTGATCGTCCCCATGGTCGATGCGCGTCTGCCGGCCCGCACCCGCCTTGAACTGTTCTCACTCGTACCACGCCATCGGTGGTCCTCCCCCTCTTCGTGGCGTCGATGTGGCCTGCTTCCGTCGCGCTCCCGGACATCGATGTGCCGGTGAGGGACGGCGCCGCCCCCGCCTAGTCCAGATCCGCCTGCCAAAGATCCGGTCCGAACACCTCGTACTGGATGTCCCCCGGCGCGACCCCCCGTTCGAGGAGTTTCGTGCGTGCCGCCTGCATGAAGGGGAGGGGGCCGCAGAGGTAGTAGAGGGCGTCGTCGGGGAGGTCGATGTCCTGGACGTTCAGGCGGCCCTGGAAGACGCCGGTCAGGGGTTCCATGGTCTCGGCGCCGGTTTCGTACCAGGCGTAGAGTTCCGCGTCGCGCATTTCCAGAATGTCTCCGACGACCTGGCGGCGCAGGGGGAAGGAGGCCTCGTCGAGGTCGGCGTGGAGGAGCTTGACGTGCAGGCCGGAGCCCGCTTTGACGAGGTGGGAGAGCATGCCGGCGGCCGGGGCGATGCCGATGCCGGCGGTGGCGAAGACGACGGGGCGGCCCGCGTCGTCGAGGACGACGTCGCCGTACGGCAGGGACGTCGTGACCGTGTCGCCCACCTGGACCACCTCGTGCAGGAGGGTGGACATCTCGCCGTCGGGGTCGATGCCGTCGCCCCGGACGCGCTTGACCGAGAACTGGCGGTGTTCGCCGTCGTCGGCCCGGGTCAGGCTGTACTGGCGCGGCTGGCGCACCCCGTCGGGCATCCGCATCCGCACGGTGACGTACTGGCCGGGCAGCGAGCTCTTCACCAGGCGGTCGTCGATCCGCTTCAGCACGAAGGTGACCACGTCGGCGGTCTCGCGGATCTTCTTCTCGACCTCCCACTCCCGCCAGACCGTCTCCGGGCGCGCGCCGCGCGCGCTGTACAGGCCGCGCTCCTCGTTGACCAGGGAGTCGGCCATCAGCCAGTAGACCTCGTCCCAGGCGGCGGCGACCTCGGGGGTGACCGCCTCGCCGAGCACGTCGCCGATGGCCCACATCAGGTGGTCGTGGACGATCTGGTACTGCTCGGGGCGGATGCCGAGCGAGGCGTGCTTGTGCGCGATGCGGGAGAGCAGATGCCCGGGCACGTGCTCCGGCGACTCCACGAGTCCGGTCGCGAACGCCGCCACCGATCCGGCCAGGGCCTTCTGCTGGTCGCTGTGGGCCTGGTTGCCCCGGTTGAACACACCGTCGAGCAGTTCGGGGTGCGCGGCGAACATGTGCCGGTAGAAGCGCTGGGCGATCTCCCCTATGTGCTCGGCGACCACAGGCAGCGTGGCGGCGACGACGGGCCGGGAGGTTTCCGAGAGCATGACGAACCGCTCCAGGGGTACGCGGGGCCGCCCCGGCCGGGCGCGAAGCCACCGGGTACGAGGGCGCCGGGCGCGGACGGGGAGGTCCTCCGGGTGAATGATGTCGAGGGTGAGCCGGAGCCGGGGCCGGACAGTCGCCTGCGGGAGGTGGTCCTCCACCGCGGCCGGGGCCTCGGGGCGTTCCCCACCCCAGCGTATGCCGCGTGCGGGAACCGGGCGAGTCGGCTGCCGGCGCCCCCTCAGACCTCCTTCGCCACCGTCAGCAGCACCGTCGAGTCCTCCAGCGCCTCCAGCGCGTGCCGGCTGGGCGGTACGACGAGGAAGTCGCCGGTGCGCCCGTCCCAGGAGGTGTCGCCGCTGGTGAGCCGTACCCGTCCGCCGAGCACCAGGACGGTCGCCTCGCCCGGGTTCTCGTGTTCGGCCAGGACGGTGCCGGCGGTCAGGGCCAGGAGGGTCTGCCGCAGCGTGTGCTCGTGGCCGCCGTAGACCGTCGTCGCGCTGCGTCCGGCGGAGGCCTCCTTCGCGCGCTGCAGCTGCAGTCGGGCCTCGGCGTCCAGGGAGAGCTTGTGCATGGGTGGTCCGTTCTCCGGTGAGGGGGTGTCCGACCAGAACAACGAGGCCGGACGGCACCGGGGTGCGGCACTGCCGGAGACCGCTTCCCCGGTTCTCCGGCGACCGCTCCCGCAGGCCGGCCTCCTGTGGCTCCAACTCCCTTCTCCCGCAGCCCGTTTGGTCCGCTTCGGTGGTGAGCAGAACCCCTCCGGGACGGTACTGCGGCCGGGTGCGGGGGGGCGGTATGGGGGCCATGTGGCTGATCGTGGTGGTGGCGGTCGCGGTCGGGGCGTTCGCCGGGTGGCGGCGGCATCTGTTCCCTGGGGGCTGGGGGTACGCCCTGGCGTCCCGGTTCGCCGCCGAGCGGGGCGAACTGGCCCACGCGCGCTCGAAGGTACGCGGACTGGAGGGCACCGCCCGCGCGGACGAGTCGGCGGCGCGGGCCGAGGTGGCCGAGCAGGAGCAGCGGTACAAGAGCGAGCTGCGGACCCGGGAGCGGCTCATCGCGTCGCTGAACGAACCCGGAACGGGCAAGCGGCTGGCGGGTCTTGGTGAAGTGGCCCTGTACGAGCACGTGGTGGTGGCGAAGGACGCCAAGGGGGTTCGGCACACCCTTCAACTCGCGGGGCTCGGCGTCGAGTTCGAATGGAGCGAGGAGAGCTACTACCTCTACCTAGTCCGCACGGACGGGCGGCGGGTCCGGGCCGACTACGCCCGCGTCGGCGTGAGCCCGGACGAGGCGGAGCAGAAGGAGCGGCAGGAGACGCGCTTCACCGAGAAGCAGGTACGGGACTTCGCGGACACCGTCCGGGACACCGCTGCCACGGAGAACACCTTCCGCGCCCGCCTCCCCGAGCGCCTGAAGAAGGCGGAGGCCGACCTCGACCGCGTCCGCGAGGACACCGCCGCCCAGGAGCGGGCGCGCGAACGGCTGGCCCGGGTCCAGGAGCGCAACAAGGACAACCCTCATCTGCGCACCGCGCGGGAGGAGTTGGAGGCCGAACGGCTGAAGTGGCGGGCGCTGACCGGGAAGATGCCGCCCGGGTAGCGGGGACGGGTGCCGAACCGGCGGCGCGGCCCGGCACTCGTCCCTCACCCCTCAGCCCCCGCCCCTCAGCCCTCCCCGCCCTCAGTCCTCCACCAGCCGCACATCCCGCTCCCCCCGCGCGTGGAACACCGGCAGAAACGCGATGCCCGACGGCCGCAGCTCCATCACCGTCGCCTCCACATGGGCCGGACCGACGCGCAGCGCGTCGTCCGGGACCTGGCCGGAGTTGGTCCAGTGGTGCCGTGTGCCGTCGCACCGGGCGCGGGTGCCGCCGATGCCGTACTTGACGCGTGAGTCGTCCTGGTCGATCGAGGAGCTGACGAAGACCGGGCCGGTGGCGGGCAGACAGCGGTAGGTGCCGGAGAGGGTCACGGTGCCGTCCTCCTCGATCGTGGCGACCGCGTCGACGGTGACGTTCTCGGACGGGGCGGCGGTGGCGGTGGCGGCCGGTGCGGCGAGCGCGCAGAGCAACGCGGCGGCGCCGAGCGCGACGGCGAGGGCGGGGCGTACGGACATGGGGGTACCTTCCGGGCGGGGTTCCAGTCGGGTTCGAAGGGGGTGCCTCTGGGTGGGACTTCCCCTCGCCGCCGGGCGCCCCCAAGGCCGGGCGCGATCATCACCCGAGCGGTGGCACGTCACTGGGCCGGGCATACCACCCGCTCGTCACACCGGTGGTGACCAGCACTGATGTCGAAGATCTAAAATGATCAACGTGTCCGAGCAGCACGCCCCCAGGTCTCTCATCGTCACGCTCTACGGCGCGTACGGCCGCTCCATGCCGGGTCCGATGCCCGTCGCGGAGCTGATCCGGCTGCTGGCCGCGGTCGGCGTCGACGCCCCTTCGGTGCGCTCCTCGGTGTCCCGGCTCAAGCGCCGAGGTCTGCTGCTGCCCGCCCGCACGGCCGAGGGCGCCGCAGGGTACGAGCTCTCCGCCGAGGCACGCCGGCTGCTGGACGACAGCGACCGCCGTACCCGTACCGCAGGGCCCGCCGAGGACGCGGGCTGGGTGCTCGCGGTGTTCTCGGTGCCCGAGTCGGAGCGCCAGAAGCGGCACGTACTGCGCTCACGGCTGGCCGCGCTCGGCTTCGGCACGGCGGCGCCCGGGGTGTGGGTGGCCCCGGCGCGGCTGTACGAGGAGACCCGGCACGTGCTCGGCCGGCTGGGCCTGGCCCCGTACGTCGATCTGTTCCGGGGTGAGCACCTCGGTTTCGCGCCGACCGGCGAGGCCGTCGCCCGCTGGTGGGACCTCGCGGCGATCGCCAAGGAGCACGAGCGGTTCCTGGACGCCCACGAGCCCGTGCTGCGGGCCTGGCGGCAGCGCGCGGACACCCCGGCCGAGGACGCCTACCGCGACTATCTGCTCGCCCTGGACTCCTTCCGCCATCTCCCCTACGCCGACCCCGGGCTGCCCGCCCGGCTGCTGCCCGCCGACTGGCCCGGCACCGCCTCGGCGGAGGTCTTCCGCGCCCTGCGCGAGCGGCTGCGCGACGCGGGGGCCGGGTTCGCCGGAGTGTGAGGCCGGGTTCGCCCCCGTGTGACCCCGCGCGCCGCCGGCGGCGGGGCGTGAGTCCCCGTCCGCGCGCAGTGACCGCGCCCACGCCTCGTGCGCGCGCGTGTACGGACGCGTACGGAAGTGACCTCGCGTGCCCCCGGATCGTTTGTGAATGTCGTCACGTAGGTGCGGCCGGACACTCCCCCGAGCCCGGCCGCGTCACACGTGTCACCGGGGTTCCACCATGCCGTAACGGCTGGCACGGGCAGGTGCGGCGGGGTTCCCGGGCGGGTAGGCAGCGGCTTGGCGGGGCCCTCGGGCGCCGTCCGGCGGCCGCCGACCGACCGTGAGGGCGGGCCCGTACCATTTCCTACAGTCGAAAGCAGGACAGCCTGCTCCATGAACGGACTACTCGCCTTGCACGAACGCCCCACCGAATCGGCCTCCTGGCGCATCGCGCTGCCGCACACCGCGGCCGCGGTGCCGGTGGCGCGCGCGCTGGTGCGTTCGGCGCTGGCCGGGGTGGAGCACACCGCCGACAGCGACACCGCCGAGCTGCTCACGGCCGAGCTGGTCGCCAACGCGGTGGAGCACACCGCCGGGAGCGGACCGATCGAGCTGGTGGTGGAGCTGCGCCCGAGCGGCTGCCAGGTCGAGGTGCACGACCCGGACCCGGCGCCGCCGGGCCATCTGACGCGGCCCGTGATCGAGGAGCCCGACCCCTGGCAGGAGGGAGGGCGCGGCCTGTTGCTGATCCGCGCCCTCAGTTCGTCCTGCGGTCACCGCCCCACCTCGTCGGGCAAGGCGGTCTGGTTCAGACTGCCTGTGGTTCCCGCTCAGCGGCGCTCGGCGTGACCTCGGGGGCCTCAGCGGCCTCAGCGGCTTCGGTGCCCGCGCCCTTGGCCATCAGCGAGTGCCGGCGCCCGTAGGCGAAGTACACGCCGAGGCCCACCACGAGGAACACCGCGAACTGCGCCCAGGTCCGCCAGCCCGTCTCGTACATCAGGTACAGGCAGAAGGCGACGCCGAGCAGCGGCGCGACCGGGTACAGCGGGACCCGGAAGCCGCGCTTGAGGTCCGGCTGGCGGCGGCGCAGGGCGATCACCGCGATGTTGACGACGGCCATGATGGCCAGCGTGCCGATGGTGCACAGGTTCACCGTGGCGTCCAGCGAGGCGAAGGCCGCCGGGATCGCGAAGACGACGGCGACGATCAGCGTGCCCGCGACCGGCGTGGAGGTCTTCGGGGAGACCTTCTCGAAGACGCGCGGGACCAGGCCGTCGCGGGACATCGACAGCAGGATGCGGGTCTGGCCGTACATCACGGCGAGGACCACCGAGGCGATGGCGACGACCGCGCCGAAGGCGATGACCGCGCCGCCGACGGCGGAGCCGGTGACCTCGTTGACGACGTAGGACAGCGCGGCCGGGCGGCTGCCGACCTCCTTGCCGCCGATGGCGCCGATCGCGGCGAGCGCGACCGCGCAGTACAGCAGCGTGACCAGGCCCATGCAGACGAGGATCGCCACGGGGATGTCCCGGCGCGGGTTCTTGGCCTCTTCACCGGCCGTGGTGATCGCGTCGAAGCCGATGTAGGAGAAGAACGCGGCGGTGGTGCCCGCGCCGATGCCGCCGAGGCCCGCCGGGGAGAACGGCGTGAGGTTGCCGTGCTTGAAGGCGCTGTAGCCGATGGCGCAGAACGCGAGCAGGATGACGAGCTTGACCGCGGCCATGGCGGCGGTGGCCCGCGCGCTCTCGCGCACGCCGCGCACCAGCAGCACGGAGGCCATGGCGATGACGATGACGGCGGGCAGGTTCACGATGCCGCCGTCGCCCGGCCCGGCGGAGAGCGCGGCCGGGATCTGCCAGCCGGTGAGGCTGTGCAGGAGTTCGTTGACGTACTCGCTCCAGCCGACCGCGACGGCCGAGATGGAGATGCCGTACTCCAGGAGCAGGCACCAGCCGACCAGGAAGGCGGTGGTCTCGCCGAGACCGGCGTAGGCGAAGGAGTACGAGGAGCCGGAGACCGGGATCGCGCCGCCCAGCTCCGCGAAGGAGAAGGCGGTGAACACGCAGGTGATCGCGGCGAGGATGTACGAGATGACGACGGCGGGACCGGCCTGCGCGACGGAGGAGGAGAGGCCGACGAAGATGCCGGTACCGACGATGGCGCCGACGCCGAAGCAGATGAGCTGGAAGAGGCCCATGGTGCGCTTCAGACCGTGGCCCTCGCGGTCGGCGCCCGATTCGGCGACGAGCAGGTGCGGGGACTTGATGCGGGGAGCGGGCATAGGGGTGGTGCTCGTTTCTGGGTGGTGCGGACGGCCCGGGTGAGGCCGCTGCGTCGGCGCGGCGGGGGTGGGGCCAGGCCGTCGGTCAGGATAAGGCCAGGTGAGGAGGGTCACGCAAGGGTTTGTGAGATATCGCCGAGCGTCGCGACCAGCACCGCCTTGATCGTGTGCATACGGTTCTCGGCCTCGTCGAAGACCACCGAGTGCGCCGACTCGAAGACCTCGTCGCTGACTTCCAGCTCGGTCAGTCCGTGCCGCTCGAAGATCTCGCGGCCGACGGCGGTGCCGAGGTCGTGGAAGGCGGGCAGGCAGTGCAGGAACTTCACGTCCGGGTTCCCGGTGGCGCGCAGCACGTCCATGGTGACGGCGTACGGGCCGAGCAGCGCGATCCGCTCGTCCCAGACCTCCTTGGGCTCGCCCATGGACACCCAGACGTCGGTGGCGACGAAGTCGGCGCCGCGCACGCCCTCCTGCACGTCCTCGGTGAGGGTGACGCGGGCGCCGGATGCCTCGGCGAGCTGCCGGGCCAGGGCGACGATCGTCTCGTCGGGCCAGAGCACACGGGGGGCGACGATCCGGACGTCCATGCCGAGCAGGGCGCCGGTAACCAGGTAGGAGTTGCCCATGTTGTAGCGGGCGTCGCCGAGGTAGGCGAAGGCGATCCCGTCCAGGGGCTTGTCGCTGTGCTCGGTCATGGTGAGCACGTCGGCGAGCATCTGGGTGGGGTGCCACTCGTCGGTGAGCCCGTTGTAGACGGGGACGCCCGCGTGGGCGGCCAGCTCCTCGACGACGCCCTGGCCGTGGCCCCGGTACTCGATCGCGTCGTACATCCGCCCCAGCACGCGGGCGGTGTCCTTCACGGACTCCTTGTGCCCGATCTGGGAGCCGGCCGGGTCGAGGTAGGTGGTGTGGGCGCCCTGGTCGGCGGCGGCGACCTCGAACGCGCAGCGGGTGCGCGTCGAGGTCTTCTCGAAGATCAGCGCGATGTTCTTGCCGGTCAGGTGCCGTGTCTCGGTCCCGGCGCGCTTGGCGGCCTTCAGTTCCGCGGCCAGCTCGACCAGACCGCGGAACTCCTCGGCGGAGAAGTCGATCTCCTTGAGGAAGTGGCGGCCGGCGAGGGCGTTCGGGACTGTCGCCATGGGGGCGCTCCAGGGGTACGGGTGCGGGGACTGCGGTAATTCTATACGAGGCTCGGCATGGCTATTCATTTCGCGGCATGATTATGCGGAGTCTCACAACGGGCTGCCGCCGAGGCCCCGCCCCGCGTCACACCGCCTCGCGCTCCACCGGACAGCTCATGCAGCGCGGCCCGCCTCTCCCCCGGCCCAGTTCGCTGCCCGGGATCTCGATCACCTCGATGCCCTGCTTGCGCAGATGCGTGTTGGTGGTGGCGTTGCGCTCGTACGCGACGACGACGCCGGGTTCGACGGCGAGGACGTTGCAGCCGTCGTCCCACTGCTCGCGCTCGGCCGCGTGGACGTCCTGGGTGGCGGTGAGGACACGGATCTCGCCGAGGCCGAGGGCGGCGGCGATGGCCCGGTGCATATGCTCCGGCGGGTGGTCGGTGACCTTCAGCTCCTTGTCGCCCGCGCCCGGCTCGATGGTGTACGAGCGCAGCATGCCGAGCCCGGCGTACTGGGTGAAGGTGTCGCCGTCGACCATGGTCATCACCGTGTCGAGGTGCATGAAGGCCCGCCGCTTGGGCATGTCGAGCGCCACGATGGTGCGCGCGGAGCCCGCCGCGAACAGCTTGTGCGCGAGCATCTCCACGGCCTGCGGGGTGGTGCGCTCGCTCATGCCGATGAGGACCGCGCCGTTGCCGATCACCAGCACGTCGCCGCCCTCGATGGTGGAGGGGTAGTCGGCCTGGCCGCGCGACCAGATATGGAAGGTCTCGTCGCGGAACAGCGGATGGTGCCGGTAGATCGCCTCGAAGTGCACGGTCTCGCGCTGCCGGGCGGGCCAGCGCATGGCGTTGATGGAGACACCGTCGTAGATCCACGCCGAGGTGTCGCGGGTGAAGAGGTGGTTGGGCAGCGGGCCGAGCAGGAAGTCGTCCAGCTCCATGACGTGGAAGCGGACCGAGGTGGGCTCCGCGTACGCGTCCAGGAACTCCCGCTTGGTCATGCCGCCGACCAGCGCCTCGGCCAGCGCGTCCGGGGTCATCCGGTCGAAGGCGGCGCGCAGATGGTCGGTGGCGAGCGGGCCGTACTCCTTCTCGTCGAAGACCCGGTCCAGGACCAGGGCGCGGGCCTCGGGGACCGCCAGCGTCTCGGTGAGCAGGTCGCCGAAGAGGTGGACCTCGACCCCTCGGTCGCGCAGCACGTCGGCGAACCCGTCGTGCTCGGCGCGCGCCCGGCGCACCCACAGGACGTCGTCGAAGAGCAGGGCGTCCTTGTTGCTCGGGGTGAGCCGTTTCAGTTCGAGGTCGGGGCGGTGGAGGATCACCCGGCGCAGCCGTCCGGCCTCGGAATCGACGTGGAATGCCATGCCTTCATCCTGGCCGTCCGCGACCGGGTTCACGCGCTTCCCGACCGTTTACGCGCGCTGGTTTTCGCTGCGGGTTCCGTCGGGGCTTTCGTCGGGGCTTTCGTCTGGGCTTTCGTCGGGCGACGCGACGGGCGGGGTCCGGCGTGACCCGTGCTCGGAGAGTGACAGCCGGCGCACGCATGGTTCCCGTGATCCGTGCGCGGTGGTAGACACAGGCGACGCACAGTTCCTGTCCGCCAACGGGAAGGCTGCCGCCCCATGTCCACGACACGACGCCAGGTCCTGGCCTCCGCGAGCGCGGTGGGGGCGGGCATCGTCTTCACCGGCGCGCTCTCCGAGCTCTTCGCGGGCACCGCCGCCGCCCGCTCGCTGGGCCGTACCGGTTACGGTCCGCTCGTGCCCGACCCCGAAGGACTGCTCGACCTGCCGAAGGGCTTCCGCTACCGGGTGCTCTCCCGCGAGGGCGCCCCGCTGCGCTCCGGCGAGGGCCCGGTGCCCTCCCACCACGACGGCATGGCCGCCTTCTCCGGCCGGGGCGGCCGCACCCACCTCGTGCGCAACCACGAGAACCGCCCCACCGCCAAGATCCGGGTGCCCGCCGTCGAGGGCCTCACCTACGACCCGGAGGGCCACGGCGGCTGTACGGCCCTGGAGCTGGACTCGCGCAACCGGGTGCTGTCGGAGCGTGTGGCCATCGCCGGTACGGCGGTGAACTGCGCGGGCGGCCGCACCCCCTGGGGCACCTGGCTGACCTGCGAGGAGACCGAGGACCGGGCGGGCGACAACGGCCACACCAAGGACCACGGCTTCATCTTCGAGGTCCACCCCGCCGACCCGCACCGCACCGGCGCCGTCCCGCTGACCGCGATGGGCCGCTTCCAGCACGAGGCGATCGCGATCGACCCGCGCACCGGCGTCGTCTACGAGACCGAGGACGCCTTCCTCAAGCCCTTCGGCCTCTTCTACCGCTTCCTGCCGCACAAGCCGCTCGGCGGAGTGGGCTCGCTGCGCGCGGGCGGCCGGCTCCAGGCGATGCGGGTACCCGGGGTACCCGACCTGTCGACCGTCCAGGAGACGGGGGCGAGCTTCGACGGCGTCGAGTGGGTGGACGTCCCCGACCCGCTGGCCGCCGCCACCCCGACCCGGCTCCAGGACTACGGCACCGGCGGCATCACCCACGCCCAGAAGCTGGAGGGCTGCTACTGGGGCGGCACCTGCGTGTACTTCGTGTCGTCCTTCGCCCACAGCGCGGAGGGCTCGGCCGCCGACCACTACGGCCAGATCTGGCGCTACGACCCGCACCGGCGCCGGCTCACCCTGGTGATCGTCTTCGGCCCGGACACGGACGTCCAGTTGCCCGGCGAGTCCCCGGACAACATCTGCCTCGCCCCGAGCGGCGGCCTGATGGTGTGCGAGGACGGCAACGGGGCCCAGCACGTCTTCGGCGTCACCCGGGGCGGCGAGGTGTACGCGATGGCCCGGGGCCGGCAGAACATCGGCACGCCCGAGCAGCCGGAGTGGGGCGAGTTCGCGGGCGTCACCTTCTCCCCGGACGGGGAGACGATGTACGTCAACTGCTACACGCCCGGCACCACGTTCGCGGTGACGGGGCCCTGGCACGGGTAGTCCGCACCAGAACCCCGGTCCGCTAGAGGCGCGGGTCCACCGGCTCCGACTCCAGCGCGAGCACCCCGAAGACCGCCTCGTGCACCCGCCACAGCGGCTCGCCGTCGGCGAGGCGGTCCAGGGCCTCCAGGCCGAGGGCGTACTCGCGGACCGCGAGGGAGCGCTTGTGGTTCAGGAAGCGCTGCCGGAGCCGGGCGAGGTTGTCGGGGCGGGTGTACTCCGGGCCGTAGATGATCCGCAGGTACTCCCGGCCCCGGCACTTGACGCCCGGCTGCACCAGGCGGCCCTTGTCGTCGCGGACCAGGGCGCCGAGCGGCTTGACGACCATGCCCTCGCCGCCCCGCCCGGTCATCTCCAGCCACCAGTCGACGCCCGCGCGCACCGACTCGGGGTCGCCGGTGTCGACGTAGAGGCGCCGGGTGGTCTGCAGCAGTCCGCTGGAGTCGTGCTCCACCAGCCGGTCCAGCAGGGCGAGTTGCTCGTCGTGCGGGAGCGCGGCGAGGCTGCGGCCGCGTACCGCGAGCAGTTGGAAGGGTGCCAGACGGACGCCGTCCAGGCCGTCGGTCGGCCAGCAGTAGCGCCGGTAGGCGTCGGTGAACGCGGCCGCGTCCACGGCGCGTTCACGCTGCCGGCCGAGCAGCTCCGTCACCTCGGCGCCGCGTGCGGCGGCGGACTCCAGGGCGGCGAGCGCGTCCGGGAATACCGCCCCGGAGGCGGCGCCCACCGCCGCGTACTGGCGGCGCAGCAGCCCGCCCGCCTTCAGCGACCACGGCATCAGCTCGGCATCCAACAGCAGCCAGTCGGTGTCGAGTTCGTCCCACAGCCCCGCTTCCGTGACCGCCGAGCGCAGCCGGCCGAGGATCTCCTCCGTCACCTTCCCGTCGTCGAAGAAGGGGCGCCCGGTGCGGGTGTAGAGCGAGCCGGTGCGGCCGTCCTCCACGTCGAACCGCTCGCGCGCGGCCTCCGCGTCCCGGCAGACCAGGGCGATGGCCCGCGAGCCCATGTGCTTCTCCTCGCACACGACCCGGGCGACACCGTCCCGCGCGTACTGCGCGAAGGCCTCAACCGGGTGCTCCAGGTAGCCGTCCTCCCGCGAGGTGGGGGTCGGGGCCATGGTGGGCGGGAGGTACGGCAGCAGGCGCGGGTCGACCGCGAAGCGGCTCATCACCTCCAGGGCGGCGGCCGCGTTCTCCTCGCGGACCGCGACCCGGCCCTGGTACCGCGTCTCCACGCCACCGCGTCCGCGTACGTCCGTCAGGTCCAGCGGACGGCCGTCGCGGCCGCCGGGCGCCTCGGTGCGCAGCGGCCTGGCCGGCTCGTACCAGACGCGCTCTGCGGGTACGTCGACCACTTCGCGCTCCGGCCAGCGCAGCGCGGTGAGCTTGCCGCCGAAGACGGCGCCGGTGTCCAAGCAGAGGGTGTTGTTGAGCCACGTGGCCTCGGGCACCGGGGTGTGGCCGTAGACCACGGCGGCGCGGCCCCGGTAGTCCTCGGCCCACGGGTAGCGCACGGGCAGGCCGAACTCGTCGGTCTCGCCGGTGGTGTCGCCGTACAGGGCGTGCGAGCGGACGCGGCCCGAGGTGCGGCCGTGGTACTTTTCCGGCAGGCCGGCGTGGCAGACGACGAGCCGGCCGTCGTCCAGGACGTAGTGGCTGACCAGGCCGTCCAGGAAGCGGCGCACCTCCTCCTTGAACTCCTCGCTCTCGCCCTCCATCTGGGCGATGGTCTCGGCGAGGCCGTGGGTGTGCTGGACCTTGCGGCCCCGGAGGTAACGGCCGTACTTGTTCTCGTGGTTGCCCGGCACGCACAGCGCGCTTCCCCCGGCGACCATGCCCATCACCCGGCGCAGCACGCCCGGGGAGTCGGGCCCCCGGTCGACCAGGTCGCCGACGAACACGGCGGTACGGCCCTCGGGGTGCACGCCGTTCTCATAACCCAACTTGGCGAGCAGCGACTCCAGTTCGGACGAGCAGCCGTGGATGTCGCCGATGATGTCGAACGGGCCGGTGAGGTGGCGCAGGTCGTTGAAGCGCTTCTCGGTGACGACGGTGGCGTGCTCGACCTCTTCCACACCGCGCAGCACATGCACCTTGCGGAAGCCCTCGCGCTCCAAGTGCCGGAGCGAACGGCGCAGTTCGCGGATGTGCCGCTGGACGACCCGGCGGGGCATGTCGGCGCGGTCGGCCCGGGCCGCGTTGCGCTCGGCGCACACCTCCTCGGGCACGTCGAGCACGATGGCGATGGGCAGCACGTCGTACTGCCTGGCCAGGTCGATCAGTTGACGGCGGGCGTCCGGCTGCACGCTGGTGGCGTCCACGACGGTGCGGCGCCCGGCGGCCAGCCGCTTGCCCGCGATGTAGTGCAGGACGTCGAAGGCGTCGCGGGTGGCGCTCTGGTCGTTCTCGTCGTCGGAGACCAGGCCCCGGCAGAAGTCGGAGGAGATCACCTCGGTGGGCTTGAAGTGCCGCCCGGCGAACGTGGACTTGCCGGAGCCGGAGGCGCCGACGAGCACCACGAGGGAGAGGTCGGTGACGGGCAGCACGCGCCCCTCGCTGTTTCCGGTCATGCCGCCTTCGCCTCCTTCTTCTCTTCCTGGGTGGTGGTGTGCTGCTGGAACAGGGCCAGCTGGGTGGGCGGTCCCACCTCGGGGTCGTCGGGTCCCACGGCGCGGAACTCGACGGTGTAGCCGTGCCGTTGGGCGACCTGGTCGGCCCAGGCGCGGAACTCGGCGCGGGTCCACTCGAAGCGGTGGTCGCCGTGCCGGACGTGTCCGGCGGGCAGCGACTCCCAGCGGACGTTGTACTCGACGTTCGGGGTCGTCACGATCACCGTGCGCGGGCGGGCGGCGCCGAACACCGCGTACTCCAGCGCGGGCAGCCGGGGCAGGTCGAGGTGTTCGATCACCTCGCTGAGCACGGCGGCGTCGTAGCCAGCGAGCCGCTTGTCGGTGTAGGCCAGCGAGCCCTGGAGCAGGGTGATGCGGGACGCCTGGCGTTCCCCCATGCGGTCCAGCTTCAGCCGGCGCCCGGCGATGGCGAGGGCACGGGCGGACACGTCCATGCCGACGATCTCGGTGAAGCGCGGGTCCTGGAGCAGGGCGCGCAGCAGGGTGCCCTCACCGCAGCCGAGGTCGAGGACGCGGGCGGCGCCGGAGTCATGGAGGGCGGCGAGGATCGCCTCGCGGCGGTGGACGGCGAGGGGGAGGGTCTTGGCGCCGGCGGGGGTGCCGTCGGCGGCCTCGGCGCCCTGGGCGACCTCGGCGGCGGGAGCGCCCGCTTGGGCCCCGGTGCGGATTCCGACGCCGACCGCGATGCCGCCGGTGCCGGCTCCGGGCTCGGTACCGCCGATGCCGGCTCCCGTCCCGGTGCCGCCCGTGCCGTCCTCGCCTCCGGACTCCTCGGACTCCCGCGTCTCCTGCGCCACCGCGTTGTCGATGTCCTCGATCTCGCTGTCGTCGGCCTCGGCGAGCCGGGCCAGCTCAAGTCGCTCCATCGCCTGCCGGGTCAGGGACCAGCGGCGGGAGAGGTAGCGGCTGGTGATCAGCTTCTGCTCGGGGTGGTCCGCAAGCCAGCCCTCACCGGCGCGCAGCAGCTTGTCCACCTCGTCGGCGGAGGCCCAGTAGTGCTTGGCGTCGTCGAGGACCGGGAGCAGGACGTACAGATGGCGCAGCGCCTCGGCCAGGGTGAGGGTGTCGGACTCCAGGACGAGCCGGACGTAGCGCGAGTCGCCCCACTCCGGGAACCGGAGGTCCAGGGGGACGGCCTCGACGCCCACGGTCCAGCCCAGCGGCGCGAAGAGGCGGCGTACCAGCTCCGGGCCGCCCCGGGCGGGCAGCGCGGGCACCTCGACGCGCAGCGGCAGCGGGGCGGCGGCGCGCTCCGGGCGGGCCTTGCAGACACCGCGCATGGCGCTGGAGAAGACCGAGCTGAGGGCGACGGCGAGCAGCGAGGAGGCCGCGTAGGGGCGGTCGTTGACGTACTGCGCGAGCGCGGTGTCGGGAGCGCCGCCCCGGCCCTTCCCCTTGCCCTTGCGGACGAGCGCGACGGGATCGATCTCCAGCAGCAGCGCCGCCGTGCAGCGCCCGGCGTCCGCCTGGGGGTAGAAGACGTGCGCCGTGCCGTGGGACGTGGCGAACGTCTGGGCGTGATCGGGGTGCTTGTGCAGCAGATACCCGAGGTCGGTGGCCGGTGTGGCGGCGGTGCCGCGCGTGGAGATCGTCAGGAACACGTGTCCGAGTCTGGTGGATTGTCCGGTGCGGTGACCAGTGGTTTTCGCAGGGCGACGCGGGCTCTGTGTTCGGCGATCCCGCCCATGGTGATCACCAGCCCGAAGGAGGTCAGCGCGGAGACGGCGATGGAGGTGTTGAGCCAGAAGTAGCCGTTCGCGCTGGAGCCGGTGCTGCCGTCGTCGAGGACGCAGTCGAAGCCGAGGGGGAAGTAGGAGCCCCGCTGGCCCCTGATCCGGTCCATGGGGTAGTCGTCCCGGCATTCGAGGGCGGGGGTGGAGTCCGCGCCGTGGGAGGACTCGTTCACGGACATCGCGACGCTTCCGGCGCCCAGGAAGTAGAGGATCACCGCCGCCGCCCCCGCCATCCAGGCCCCCCAGCGCAGCAGGCTGTCCCGCCAGTCGGGGCGGCGTCCGGGGAGCGCGACGGAGAGGATCTTGCCGAGCAGGACCACACACCAGACGAAGGCCCCGATGACGGCCGGGAAGAACAACAGGGCGAAGATGATCGAGCGCAGGACTTCCATCGCCCGAGAGGACCATCACGGCCCGTCAAGGGCCGTGATGGAGGCCACAGTTCCGGTCACAGGACCGTCACAGCCGGCCGCCCCGGGGCGCAATTCAGGACAGCTGCGGCATGACCTCGGCGGAGATCAGCTCCAGCTGGTCGAGGTCGGTCAGGTCCAGGAGCTGGAGGTAGATCCGCTCGGAGCCGGCCCCGGCGTAGCGGCCGATCTTCTCGACGACCTCGGCCGGGGTGCCCGCCAGTCCGTTGGCCTTCAGCTCCTCGGGCTCGCGGCCGATGGCGGCGGCGCGGCGGGCGACCTCCTGGTCGTCGCGGCCGACGCACACCACGAGCGCGTTGGAGTACACGAGCGAGTCGGGCGCCCGGCCCTCCTCCTCGGCCGCCGCGCGGACCCGGCCGAACTGGCGGGCGGAGTCCTCGACGGACGCGAAGGGGATGTTGAACTCGTCCGCGTAGCGCGCCGCGAGGCGCGGGGTGCGCTTCGCGCCGTGGCCGCCGATGATCACCGGCACCTTCGCCTGGGCGGGCTTGGGCAGCGCGGGCGACTCGGTGAGGTCGTAGTACGTGCCGTGGAAGTCGTAGGTCTTGCCGGTCTCGGTCGCCCACAGCCCGGTGACGATCTCCAGCTGCTCCTCCAGGCGGGCGAACTTGTCCTTGGGGAAGGGGATGCCGTACGCCTTGTGCTCCTCCTCGAACCAGCCCGCGCCCAGGCCCAGCTCGACCCGGCCGCCGGACATCTGGTCCACCTGCGCGACCTGGATGGCGAGCACGCCGGGCAGCCGGAACGTACCGGCCGTCATGAGGGTGCCGAGGCGGATGCGCCGGGTCTCGCGGGCGAGGCCGGCCAGGGTGATCCAGGCGTCGGTGGGGCCGGGCAGACCGCTGACGTTGCCCATGCGCAGATAGTGGTCCGACCGGAAGAAGGCGTCGAAGCCCAGGTCCTCGGTGGCCTTGGCCACGGTCAGCAAGGTGTCGTAGGTGGCCCCCTGCTGGGGCTCGGTGAAGATTCGAAGGTCCATACATCCATCCTGCAACACCCCTCTCCCCCACCGGTGGCAAGGACGCAGCTCAGCCCGCCTCTCTCTCGTGCACCATCTCCTCCCGCGCCGCCAGTTTGCGCAGCATCTCCAGGACCCGGTCGCGGGACTCGTCGGCCGCGTCGATGGCCTCCATGCACTGCCAGTACGTCGTCTCGTCCGCCGCCGCGCTGGCCATGCCGACCAGGGCGATGCCCACCTCGCCGAGCAGTCCGCACAGGCACAGCAGAGTCTGGCGGGCGTCGGCCAGTTCGGTGAGCTGGGCAGCGCGCAGGTCGCCCAGCTCCAGTTCGGGAGGGTCGAGGACGCCGCAGCCCCGGCCCGCCAGCTCGGTCAGCCCCAGCGCCTCTCCGCGCAGCTCCGGCGGACCGGAGACCGCCAGGCGGCTGCCTATCGCCTGGGCCAGGGCCTGTGCCTGCCACACCTCCGCCATGCCCTCGGGTGCCTCGGCCTCCGCCGCCAGGGCACGCCTGCTCGTCTCGATGAGCCGCACCGCTTCCATCCGCTGCCCCCGGTCCGCCGAAGCCGCCGTACATCTGTCCACGCTTCTTCTGTTCACTACCCAGAGTGAGGGCGCTTGGTGCGAAAAGCCAGAGGAAGACGGAAATCTGTGGACAACAATTCGGAATCGGCAGGGAAGTTGACTCCATAGAGTAATAACGGAGTCTGATAGTCCGGTTATTGGAGCGGTGGCGCCGCTCCCTCATCCCCCTCGCCGGTCCCTTCACCCCGCACGGGAAACCGCTTCTCGTTCCGCTCGATCTTCGCCGCGAGCGCCGTCAGCGGGTCGATGCCGAGCACCTCGCAGAACTGGAGGAGATAGGCGAGCACGTCGGCCACCTCGTCGGTGACACGGTGCGCGGTGTCCGGGTCCGCCATCACCCGGGAGGACTCCTCGGGCGTCAGCCACTGGAAGATCTCCAGGAGTTCGGATGCCTCGACGCTGAGCGCGGAGACGAGGTTCTTCGGGGTGTGGTACGGCTGCCAGTCGCGCGCGGCGGCGAACTCGGCCAGCCTGCGCTGGAGTCCGGGGAGATCGGGGCGTTCGGTCACGCCCCCAGGTCTACCACCGTGACGCCCGGTGTCCCCGAGGCCCAGGAGCCGTCGCTCACCGCCCCCACGCAGCGCACATGACCGCGCTCGCCCATCCGGGCGGCGAGACCGAGGAGTTCACGGCGCCGGCCGGGGTCGAGACAGCGGTCGAAGCCGTCGGCCAGCACGGTGAGGGTGCGCAGCGCGTCGGGCACCTCCCCCGGCGCGTCCACGTCCAGCACGCCGGGCCCGGTCATCAGCACCAGGGCGAGCGCGATGTAGCGCAGTTCGCCCTCGCCGAGGCGGGCCAGATCGGTGCGGTGGCCGTCGCCCCGGTCGAGCAGCGCCCGTACCGTGCCGTCCGGCAGCCGTTCGGCCAGCAGGCCGGCGACCGGGCCCGCGCAGCCCGCGCGCACCGTCTCGACCAGCAGGGCGTGCCGCCGCCCGCATTCGGTGCGGGTGCGGGCGACGACGTCGGCCAGGTTGTCGCAGCCCGGCAGCAGCCGTCCCGAACCGGTGGGGACGGGCACCCGCATGAACTCCGGACGCGGATCGCACGGGAAGACCGAGCGCAGCGCGACGATCATCTGCTCGGCCGCCGCCAGCACCCGGCGCTGCCCGTCCGTCTTCCCGGCCACGCGCAACGGCAGCAGCGGGGTGCCCAGGCGGTCGTCGGGGAGCGGGGCGCGGGTCACCGGGGCGGTGCCCGCCGTGTGCCAGGCGGCCTGCACGGCCCGGCGCGCCGGATCGCGCAGCGCGGTCTCCAGCAGGACCGTCCCGCCCGCCGTCAGCCGCTCCCCCACGATCCTGAGCTGCGGCTCGGCCTGGACCGCGACATCGAGCAGTACCGGCCCCGCGGCCCCGTCCGCCGTACAGCCGATGCGGAAGCCGCGCCTGCCCTCGCGGTCCGGGCGCGCCCGCTCCGGCACCCAGGCGGGCGGGTCCGGGAACACCTCGGCGAGGCGCGCCCCGCCGCCGAGCCGGGCCAGCGCCTCGAAGGCCGCGAGCGCGGTGGACTTGCCCGTACCGCTGGGCCCCGCGAACAGGGTGACCGCGCCGAGCGGGAACGCGGCCCTGCGGTGCCCGGCGAAGGCGGACAGCCGCAGCTCGGTGATCCGGGCGCGGACGTCGATGAGGGCGCCCGGGTCCACGGGCACGGCGGGCTCCGCGGAAGGCACGGCAGAGGCCGGGGCGGACGGCTCGGCGGACAAGGAAGGCACGGACATACGCGGACCGTAGGACCGCCCCGGAGCGCCGAACCGTTTTGCCCTCGGACCTTCCTACGATCGGGCGACCGGGTCATCAGCGACCACATCACCCGCCCGGCCCAACCGTCCTACGAGCGCCACCCGCGCGACGCGGAGACGCCGTGACGCCGTGACGCCGTGACGCCGTGACACCGTGCCGCCGTGACGGCCCCTCAGCCCCCCGACGCCTCCATGCCCATCAGCCCGCTGACCTCGGTCCCCGGCGGCGTCAGCAGGAAGACGTTGCGGTCCACCCGGTGCATCCCGCTGGCCAGCCCGAAGACCACGCCGGTGCTGAAGTCCAGGACGCGCTTGGCGACCTCGGTCTCCGCGCTGGACAGGTCGAGCAGCACCGGGATCCCGGCCATGAGGGTCTCGGCCACGTCGCGTGCGTCCGCGAACACATTGACCCGCAGAACGACGAACCGGCGGCGTGTCTCGGTGTCGGCGTCCGGCAGCGAGCGGTGGTTCACCGCGGACGGCCACGCGTCCCGGCCCCGCAGCGGCACGACCTGGGCGAGCCCTTCCCACTGTTCATCGGTGACGTCGTAACGGCTCACCGGCAACCCCTGACCTGACTCGCTTGCGATGCCTGCACCTGCCAATTCTTACGCCAAGTCACCCGTTCAGCCCAACAGCGACACACTGTGCGACCCTCCGCATGTCCGCTCGTGGCGCCATCCGCCGTGCGCACGGCGTCACATGGGCCGTCCAGAGGTCCGGATCACAACCGCAACGAGGGAAACGTCACAGCCCGGCCTTCTGCTGCCATCTGAGCCCCCTGTCCTAACATCCGAGCATGACGGTCCTGCCTGACGACGGGCTCTCCCTGGCCGCCGAGTTCCCTGACGCGACGCACGAGCAGTGGCAACGCCTGGTCGAGGGTGTACTGCGCAAGTCCGGCAAGGAAGTCTCCGGCAACGCCGCTGAGGACGCCCTGTCCACGACGCTGGAGGACGGGCTGCGCACCCGTCCCCTGTACACCGCGCGCGACGCCGCCCCCGACCCCGGGCTGCCGGGCTTCGCCCCGTTCACGCGCGGCGGCAGGCCCGAGGGCAACACCGCGGGCGGCTGGGACGTACGGCAGCGGCACGCGGCGCTCGGCGACGGCACCGTCCTGGCCGACCTGGAGAACGGTGTCACCTCGCTCTGGCTGGTCCTCGGCGAGGGCGGCATCCCCGTGGCGGACCTCGGCCGGGCGCTCGACGGCGTCTACCTGGACCTCGCCCCCGTCGTACTGGACGCGGGCGCCGGCACCGAGGCGGCCGCGGCCGCGCTGCTGCGGCTGTACGAGGAGCGCGGCGTCGCGCCCGAGGCCGTACGCGGCAACCTCGGCACCGATCCGCTGGGCCACGAGGCCCGCACCGGCACCGCGCCGGACTTCGCTCCGGTGGCCGCGCTGGCCCAGCGCGTCGCCGGGACGTACCCGGGGCTGCGCACGCTCACCGTGGACGCGCTGCCGTACCACGAGGCGGGCGGCTCGGCCGCGCAGGAGCTGGGTGCCTCGCTGGCCACCGCCGTGGCGTATCTGCGGGAGCTGACCGAGGCCGGGCTGAGCGTCGAACAGGCCGCCGCCCAGCTGGAGTTCCGCTACGCCGCGACCGCCGACCAGTTCCTGACCGTCGCCAAGCTGCGCGCCGCGCGCCGGCTGTGGGCGCGGGTCGCGGAGGTGTGCGGGGCGCCGGGCGCGCAGACGCAGCACGCGGTGACCTCGCCGGTGATGATGTCCCGCCGCGACCCGTGGGTGAACATGCTGCGCACCACGATCGCCACGCTCGCGGCCGGGGTCGGCGGCGCCGACTCGGTGACCGTGCTGCCCTTCGACCACGCCCTGGGCCTGCCGGACGCGTTCGCCCGCCGTATCGCGCGCAACACCTCCACGATCCTGCTGGAGGAGTCGCATCTGGCCCGGGTGATCGACCCGGCGGGCGGCTCCTGGTACGTGGAGCGGCTGACCGACGAACTCGCCGAGGCCGCCTGGGAGTTCTTCCGGTCGATCGAGCAGGACGGCGGCCAGACGGCCGTGTTGCGCTCGGGCCGGCTGCGCGAGGACCTCGCGAGGACCTGGCGGGAGCGGTCCGGCGGGCTCGCCAAGCGGCGTGAACCCATCACCGGTGTCAGCGAGTTCCCGTTCCTGGCCGAGAAGCCGGTCGTCCGCGAACCCGCGCCCGAGCCGCGCTCCGGCGGCCTGCCGCGCGTGCGCCGGGACGAGGCCTACGAGGCGCTGCGGGCCCGCTCCGACGCCCACCTGGCGGCCACCGGCACCCGCCCCCGCGTCTTCCTGGCCACGCTCGGCCCCGCCGCCGAGCACACCGCCCGGGCCTCCTTCGCCGCGAACCTCTTCCAGGCGGGCGGCATCGAACCCGTCACGGGCGGGAACTTCGAGGACAGCGGCGCCACCGAGGCCGTCCTCTGCTCCAGCGACAGCCGGTACGCGGAGGAGGCCGAGCAGGCCGCCGAGGCCCTGCGCGCGGCAGGGGCCCGCCATGTGGCCCTGGCCGGACGCCCCGCCGGGTACCCGGGCGTCGACAGTTACGTCTTCGCGGGCTGCGACGCCGTCGCCGTACTGTCCGCGACTCTCGACCGCATGGGAGCGTCCTGATGGGAATCCCCGACTTCTCCGGGATCGAACTGGGCACCCCGGCCGTGGACGGTGGTGCCGAGGAGTGGCGTACGGCCGTCAAGCGGGCGACCGGGGGCGCCGAGCCGGTGTGGGAGACCCCCGAGGGCATCGGGGTGAAGCAGCTCTACACCGGGCGTGACCTGGAGGGCCTGGACTTCCTGGAGACGTACCCGGGCATCGCGCCGTATCTGCGCGGGCCTTACCCGACGATGTACGTCAACCAGCCCTGGACGATCAGGCAGTACGCGGGCTTCTCCACCGCCGAGGAGTCCAACGCGTTCTACCGGCGCAACCTGGCGGCCGGGCAGAAGGGTCTGTCGGTCGCCTTCGACCTGCCCACGCACCGGGGGTACGACAGCGACCACCCGCGCGTGACCGGTGACGTCGGCATGGCCGGCGTGGCCATCGACTCGATCCTGGACATGCGGCAGCTGTTCGACGGGATTCCGCTGGACCGGATGACCGTGTCGATGACGATGAACGGCGCCGTGCTACCGGTGCTCGCGCTCTACATCGTGGCGGCGGAGGAACAGGGCGTACCGCCCGAGAAGCTGGCCGGGACCATCCAGAACGACATCCTCAAGGAGTTCATGGTCCGCAACACCTACATCTATCCGCCGAAGCCGTCGATGCGGATCATCTCCGACATCTTCGCGTACACCTCGCAGCGGATGCCGCGCTACAACTCCATCTCCATCTCCGGCTACCACATCCAAGAGGCGGGTGCGACAGCCGACTTGGAGCTGGCGTACACGCTCGCGGACGGCGTGGAGTACATCCGCGCGGGGCGTGAAGCGGGACTGGACGTCGACGCGTTCGCGCCCCGGCTGTCGTTCTTCTGGGCGATCGGCATGAACTTCTTCATGGAGATCGCCAAGTTGCGCGCCGCCCGGCTCCTTTGGGCCAAGCTGGTCAAGCAGTTCGATCCGCAGAACGCCAAGTCGCTTTCGCTGCGCACGCATTCGCAGACCTCGGGCTGGTCGCTGACCGCGCAGGACGTGTTCAACAACGTCACGCGGACGTGTGTCGAGGCGATGGCGGCGACCCAGGGGCACACCCAGTCGCTGCACACCAACGCCCTGGACGAGGCGCTGGCGTTGCCGACCGACTTCTCGGCGCGGATCGCGCGCAACACGCAGTTGCTGATCCAGCAGGAGTCCGGCACCACGCGGGTGATCGACCCGTGGGGCGGCAGCGCGTACGTCGAGCGGCTGACGTACGACCTCGCGCGCAAGGCGTGGCAGCACATCCAGGAGGTCGAGGCGGCGGGCGGCATGGCGCAGGCCATCGACGCGGGCATCCCGAAGCTGCGCGTGGAGGAGGCGGCGGCCCGCACCCAGGCGCGGATCGACTCCGGCCGGCAGCCGGTGATCGGCGTGAACAAGTACCGGGTGGACTCCGACGAGCAGATCGAGGTCCTCAAGGTCGACAACTCCTCGGTGCGCGCCCAGCAGATCGAGAAGCTGCGGCGGCTGCGCGCGGAGCGGGACGACGTCGCGTGCCGGGACGCGCTCGACGCGCTGACCCGGGCGGCGGACGGCGAGGGCAACCTGCTGGAGCTGGCGGTGAACGCGGCCCGCGCGAAGGCGACGGTGGGCGAGATCTCCGACGCCCTGGAGAAGGTGTACGGCCGGCACGCGGGCCAGATCCGTACGATTTCCGGCGTGTACCGCAACGAAGCAGGGGAGTCGCCCTCCGTGGACCGCACCCGTGCCCTGGTGGACGCCTTCGAGGAGGCCGAGGGGCGCAGGCCGCGCATCCTGGTCGCCAAGATGGGCCAGGACGGACACGACCGGGGCCAGAAGGTGATCGCGACCGCCTTCGCCGACCTGGGCTTCGACGTCGACGTCGGCCCGCTGTTCCAGACGCCGGAGGAGGTCGCCCGGCAGGCGGTGGAGGCGGACGTGCACGTGGTCGGGGTGTCCTCGCTGGCCGCGGGTCACCTCACGCTGGTCCCGGCACTGAAGGAGAAGCTGGCCGAGGAGGGCCGGGAGGACATCATGATCGTGGTGGGCGGGGTGATCCCGCCGCAGGACGTGCCGACGCTGCTGGAGATGGGCGCGACGGCGGTGTTCCCGCCGGGCACGGTCATCCCGGACGCGGCGCACGACCTGGTGAAGCGGCTCGCCGCCGATCTCGGCCACGATCTGTAGGCGCCGATGGCCGCGATGGATCTCGACGCCTATGTCAAGGGCGTGCTCGACGGGAAGCGGGCGGTGGTGGCCCGTGCCATCACCCTCGTCGAGTCCACCCGACCGCAACACCGAGCGCTGGCGCAGGAGTTGCTGACCGAGCTGCTGCCGCACAGCGGGCGGGCGCGGCGGATCGGGGTGAGCGGGGTGCCGGGCGTGGGCAAGTCCACGTTCATCGACGCGTTCGGCACCATGCTGACCTCGCTGGGACACCGGGTGGCGGTGCTCGCCGTGGACCCGTCCTCGACGCGCACCGGCGGCTCGATCCTGGGCGACAAGACCCGCATGGAGCGCCTCGCCGTGGACCCGGACGCCTTCGTACGGCCCTCCCCCAGCGCGGGCACGCTGGGCGGGGTGGCCAAGGCGACCCGGGAGTCCATGATCGTCATGGAGGCGGCGGGCTACGACGTGATCCTGGTCGAGACGGTCGGCGTCGGCCAGTCGGAGACGGCGGTCGCCGACATGGTCGACTCCTTCCTGCTCCTCACCCTGGCCCGCACCGGCGACCAGCTCCAGGGCATCAAGAAGGGCGTCCTGGAGCTGGCGGACGTGATCGCCGTCAACAAGGCGGACGGCCCGCACGAGCGCGACGCGAAGACGGCCGCACGTGAACTCGCGGGCGCGCTGCGGCTGATGCACGGCAAGGACGCGTTCTGGACTCCGCCGGTCCTGCACTGCAGCGCACGCGAGGCGAACGGTCTGGACACCGTGTGGGAGCGCCTGGAGCAGCACCGCGCGCTGCTCGATTCCACGGGCCGGCTCACCGCCAAGCGGCGCGACCAGCAGGTGGGCTGGACCTGGTCCATGGTCCGCGACGAACTCCTCGGCCGCCTCCGCTCGGACCCGGCCGTCCGCGAGACCGCACCCGGGCTCGAACAGCGGGTACGGGAGGGGACGTTGACGGCGACGCTGGCGGCGGAGCGGATTCTGCGGGCGTTCGAGGACGGGATACGGCGGGAGCCCTGACCCGGGTCCTCATCCATCGAGATATCCTGGTATGTCGACGTGACGGTGACCGGACAGGACCCTGGGTGGACATGAGCAGGAACGACGAGACGGCCACGCAGGCCGCGGAAGCACCCGACACCGTGGAGACGCTGGAGGCGTTCAAGGCGCTGGCCAACCCGGTCCGGCTCCAGATCATGCGCTGGCTGCGGAACCCGGACGCGGAGTTCGCGGCGTACGAGCCGATCGCGGACCGCGACACCGTCGGGGTGTGCGTCAGCCACATCCAGGCCAAGAGCGGGCTGGCCCAGTCCACCGTCTCCTCGTACATGGCGACCCTGGAGCGGGCGGGTCTCGTCCGCTCGACGCGGGTCGGCAAGTGGACCCACTACCGGCGGGACGAGGAGCGGCTGCGGCGGCTGTCGGAGGCGGTCGGCGGGCTGATCTGAGCGACCGCTCACGGCGGGGCCGTCCCCGGCCGGGCCACCCCCGGCTCGACCGCTGCCACGGCGGCCGCATGCCATCGCTTCACATCGACACATCGGAATATTGCGATACGATCGGCGGTATGGACATCGCGCCCACCGTGGATCCCGCCATGGACGTTCAGCCGTCCGCTCTCGTCGTGCACGCCCACCCGGAGCCCGACTCGTTCGCCTCGGCTCAAATGCGGGCGGCCGTCGAGGAGTTGCGCCGCTCCGGCTACTCCGTGCGGGTGCTGGACCTCTACGCCGACGGCTGGAACCCCGTGCTCGACCGCGCTGAATTCCCGTCGCCCGAAGGGCCGTTCAAGCCGCAGGCCGAGCAGATGCGGGCCGTACGCGAAGGCACCCTGTCCGCCGAGGTGCGCGCACATCTGGACGCCGTACTGTCGGCCGATCTGCTCGTCCTGTCCTTTCCGTTGTGGTGGTTCTCGATGCCCGCGATCCTCAAGGGCTGGATCGACCGGGTGTTCGTCATGGGGGCGGTGTTCGGCGGGGAATTCGGGCTGTTCGACCGGGCCGCGCTGCGCGGCAGGCGGGCGATGGCGCTGATCACGACGGGCGGCTCCGAGGAGGCGTTCGCACCGGGCGGGGCGTTCGGCGCGCTGGACCAATTCCTCTTCCACGTCCACCGGGGAATGCTGGAGTTCGTCGGCTACGAGCCGCTGCCCCCGGTCGTCACCTACGGCCCGGCCCGGATGACCGAGGCCGAGCGGGAGGCGGGACTCGCGGCGGTGCGGGACGCCTTCGCGGGGCTCGGGGCGGGCGCGGCGCACCTGTGACAGAGCCGTGACCGGAACAGTGGCCTCCGTCACAGCCGGAGTGCTCCGGTGCTGGTCGACTCGCTTGATGCGCAGACCATTTGCCGACCGGATCACCGTCGGCACGCTCGCCGTGACCACGGCTCTCGCCCTCGCCGGATGCGGCGCCGGGCAGACGGACCCGCCCGCGGCCGGCGGGGTGGGCGCCGCACCGTCGTGCCCCTCGGCGACGCCCACCCCCGGCAGCACGCCCCCGCTCACCCGGCCCACGGCCACCGCGGACGCCTCACGCCCGCCGGGCACGCCCAGCCCGGTCCCGTCGGCCACGGACACCGAGCGGGACGGGGTGCGGGTCACCGGGGTGTACTCCGGCGCCGTCGACGAGCACGGCGTCTGCCGGCCGAACGGCCTGACGGCGGCGTTCTCGGTGACCAGCCCCGACACGCAGGACATGACGTACACGATCGTCCTCGACGCCGGGGGGTACACCGGGGTGACCCGGATCGTCGGTCCCGTCCGGCCGGGGAAGACCCTGCGCGGGACGGTGGCGATGCGCCGGAGTCTCGGCGATTCGGTGGGCGGTCCGCACGTGTCGGTCGTGTCCGTCCGCAGCGTCCCGACCGCCGAGGCGCCGTCCGAGAGCGGGCCGTGTCCGGCGTCCGGGGTGCGGGTGTGGGCCGACCGGGGGGACGCCGCGATGGGGCTGCGCGTGACGGGCCTGCATCTGGAGAACTGCGGCAGGAGCCCGTACCCGCTGGAGGGCCGCCCCGAACTCCAGATCCTCGACGCCGGGCACAAGCCGGTCGAGGGCATCCGCCTCGTGCCCGGCGACGAGGTCGCCAACCTCGACGGCAGCCCCGATGTCGTCCGCCCCGTCACCCTGAACCCCGGCGAGCGGGCCCTCTCGACCATCGCCTGGCGCAACACCGTGCTGACGGTCGGCGCCCCCGTGAACGCCCCCTACCTCCGCGTCCGTGCCAGGGCGGGCGCCGCGCCCGTGATGGTGACCCCCGAACTGGATCTCGGTACGACGGGCAGACTGGGGGTCCGGGCATGGCAGAAGGAGCAGGGAGAACCGTGACAGAGACCGACCGCATCCCGTACGCCGACAAGGGGCGCCCCTCGCCGCACGCGCTCACCGGCGCCGGTGTCGTCGTGACCGACCCGGCGGGCCGGGTGCTGCTCGGCTGGTCCAGGAAGCGCGAGGTCTGGGAGCTGCCCGGTGGCAAGAACGACGCGGGCGAGGACTTCACGGCAGCGGGCGTACGGGAGTTGGCCGAGGAGACCGGTCTGCGGGCCGATCCGGAGACGACGCGGACGGTGGCGCTGCTGATGGACTCCGTCCACGGTCTGCCCCGGCTGACCGCCGCCGTCCGCGTGCACGCCTTCACCGGTGAACCGTCCGTCGAGGAGCCGCACTTGATCGACCGCTGGAAGTGGCACGACCCCGCCGACCTGCCCACGCTCCCCCAGCCGCTCTTCACCCCGAGCGCGCATGTGATCGACACGGTGTGGCCGGGGCTGCTGCCGTGTCTGCCGCCGGTGCACCGCTATCCGGTGGCGCCGGGCAGCGGCGGCTGAGGCTCCACCCGCTGGGTCCCCCACACCATCAGCAGCTCCAGCCGCTGCGCGTCCTCGGTGCCCGGCTGCGCCGTGTAGACCATGACGCGCAGGTCGCTGCCCGCGACCGAGAGGATGTCGCAGTCGAGGGTCACGGGACCGACCGCCGGATGGCCGATGGTCTTGCGCGCCGCCTCGTGCACGCCGACCGCTCCGGAGTCCCACAGCCGGGCGAACTCCGGACTTCCGCCCCGCAGTTCGGCCACCAGGGCGCGCAGCTGGCGGTCGGCCGGGTAGCGGGCGGCCGCCGCGCGGAGGTCGGCGACGAGGGCGGACTCGAAGGCGGCGCGCGCCTCGGGGGTATAGGTGACGGGTCCGCCGGGACCGAGGAAGTGGCGCCAGACACCGTTGAGTTCACGCCCGCGCCACCGGGTGGAGTCGCCCATCAGCGCGGCGTAGGGCGGGTTGGCGGCGAGCAGGGTCCAGGCGGCGTCGTACACGGCGACCGGGGTGTGGGCCAGCCGGTCGAGCAGCCGGTGCACGCTGGGCGGGATGAAGACGGGTACGGTCCTCGGTCCGGGCGGCGCGAGTCCGGCCAGCCGGTGGAGGTGGTCCCGCTCCTGCGCCGAGAGCCGGAGCGCGCGGGTCAGCGCCTGCACGACCTGCGAGGAGGGGTTGGCCGCGCGCCCCTGCTCCAGGCGGGTCACATAGTCGACGGAGATCCCCGCGAGCTGCGCCAGCTCCTCGCGGCGCAGCCCCGCCGCCCGTCTGCGGCCCCCGGCCGGCAGCCCCACGTCACCGGGGGCCAGCCGGTCCCGCCAGCGGCGGATCGCGTCGCCCAGGTCCGTGGTCGTCATGCCCCCAGTGTGCCGCCGCGCGGCGGGCCGTGCCTGGTACCGCCAGTCCCAGGAAAAGCGGTCTTCTGGCTGGTGGCGGACGCCCGGCGCAGGCTGGACGCATGACGAGAACACTGATCACCGGAGCCAACAAGGGCATCGGCCGCGAGACCGCCCGCCGTCTGCTCGCCGCCGGGCACACCGTCTACGCGGGCGCCCGCGACCCCGAGCGCGGACGGCGCGCCGCCGAGGAGCTGGGCGCCCGCTTCGTCCCGCTCGACGTCACCGACGACGCCTCCGTGGCCGCCGCGGTGCGGACGATCGAGGCCGAAGGCGGACTGGACGTGCTGGTCAACAACGCCGGCATCGAACCGCGCCACCCGGACGGCGGCTTCGTCCTGCCCGCCGAGACCACGGCCGACGACGTACGCGCCGTCTTCGAGACGAACGTCTTCGGCGCCGTCCGCACCCTGCACGCCTTCCTCCCACTGCTGCTCCGCTCGGACCGGCCGGTCGTGGTCAACGTCAGCAGCGGTCTGGCGTACACCCCGGCCCTGGCCGACCCGGCCGCCCCCGAGCACTTCTACCCGGGCCTGGCCTACCCCGCGTCCAAGGCCGCCCTGAACATGCTCACCGTCCAGTACGCCAAGGCGTTCGACCGCGTCCGGATCAACGCCGCCGACCCCGGCTTCACGTCCACCGACCTCAACCACCGCACCGGCACCCAGACCGTCGAGGAGGGCGCCGAGGTCGTCGTCCGGCTGGCGTGCGTGGGCGCGGAGGGGCCGACGGGGACGTTCCAGAACGCGGCGGGGGTGCTGCCGTGGTGAGTCACGCGCACGGGTGAGTCCGCAAGACCGCCGACGGTTCCCTCGTTCACACACGTGGTGAAATCTTCACCGGATCACCTCAGCCCCCGCCACCCCCGCCCCGGCCGCCCCGCGCGGCCTCGCGGGAGTGCCGGGGGTGCGGTATTCGGCCTGGCCGCGTCCGCGCCAACTGCCGTACGGAGTACGCGAGATCACGCATATCCGCATTTTCGTCCGGCGTTGCGAGGACTACGTTACGGACCGTATTCTCACCGTCGTCAAAGAGCTGCCGACATGCGCGGCAGCACGCCGCGGCGGACCGGGAGGGGCGCCCCAGGACCAACGTCTTGCTCCAGCGCGTGACGTGTGGCCCGACCGCCGCCGCCCGCACCGACGGCCCCCGCTGGACATCCCGGTTCGCCCGACGCCGCCCACCGCACGCTCAGGTCCGTCGCACACGCGCGCTCCGCAGCGCGACCCGGCCGTTCCCCAGCAGGAGTTCAGTCATGCGTCTCTTACGGGCAGCCCGTACCGCTCGCGCCTCGTCGGCGCCGCCGGAGGCGCACGGACCGGCAACGGGGTTACCCGCCAGGGCGATCCCGTCGGCCGTGGCCCCGGGCACCGGCCCGTCCCGCCACCGCGTCCGGCTCGCCGCCGGCACCCCCCGCACCATCGTCGCGAGGACGGCCCGATGACCGAACCGATTCTTTTCCTGGTGCTCGTGGCGGCCGGCGCAGCGGCGGTGGCGTACTACGCACGCGTCGCGGCACGTCAGCGGCGGCGGGCCGAGCAACTGCGGGAGCGCGCCGAGACGCTGTCCCAACAGCTGCGCGCCGCCGAGCAGTTCGTGGGGCGGATCGCCGCCTCCGTCACGTCCTCCACGGCCGAACCGGCCGAACCGGCCGACGCCCCCGCCCTGCCGCCCCAGCTCGCCGGCACCCCGCTCGCTCAGGCGCTGACCGGGCTGAGCGAGGAGACCCGGAACGCCGTGGCGCTCCTGGAGCGGCGCGCGGAGAAGCGGTCCGAGGAGCGCGCCGCCGCGATCCAGCAGACGGCGGACGCCCAAGTCGCGGACGCCCGGCGGGAGTCGGTCGATGTCGCCCGGGCCACCGTGCGCGCGTTCGCCTCCAGCCTGGTGCAGCGGGCGAAGAACCTGAGCCGTTCGGTGAGCGCGGGGGTGCGCAAGGTCCACATCTCCGACGAGGCGTACGCCACGCTCAACGAGATCGACCACCTCTCGCAGCAGATGCTGCTCATCGCCTCCGGGTTCTCCGTGCTCGCCGGGGACAAGCTCTCCGCCCGCTGGCGGGCGACCACCCTGACCGACATCGTGCGCGCCGCCATGGGCCGCGTCGAGGGGTACGAGCGCGTCCAGCACCCGGAGATGGAGACGCTCGCGGTCGAGAGCCGGGCCGTCGAGGCCGTCATCCACACCCTCGCGGTGCTGCTCAGCAACGCCCTGCGTTACTCGCCGCCCGCCGCGCGCGTGCACGTCACCCTCGACCACGGCCACAACGCGGCCTTCCTGATCGTGGACGACGCCGGACTGCGCATGGACGACGAGCGCGTGCTGTGGGCCCGCAAGGTGCTCTCCGGCGAACAGCGCGACGACATCACCGCGCTCGGCGCCTACCCGCAGACCGGGCTCCGGGTGGCCGCCGCGCTGGCCAAGGACTACGGCTTCCGCGTCGACATCACCACGCCGAACATCTACGGCGGCACCCGCGCCGTCATCGTGCTCCCGCAGAACCTGCTGACCAGCCCCGAGGCGGCCAGGTCGGTGCCGTCCCGCACCGCGGCCCGCACCAGGGCCGCCCTCCCGGGGCAGCAGACGCCGGCCGCGCCGCAGCGGACCCGGCCGGAGCCGGCCACCACGACGGCGAGCGGCCTCACGGTCCGCAAGCGCGCCCCGCGCAACGCGGCCTCCGGATCCGCATCCGCATCCGCCGTGGGATCCGCCTCCGCCTCGGCCTCCGCCTCCGCCGAGCCGGGCACGCAGGCCGCCCCCGCCGCCAAGCCGGCCGCCCCCTCGGTCCAGCCGGGCACCCCCGGCGTCGCCGCCTCCTGGATGGCGGGCACCCGGCGGGGCCGGAACCACCACCACAGCAGCACCCCCCGCACGGAAGAAGGACGTTGAACACCATGTCGGAGACTCACGCCAACTCCCTGGGCTGGCTGCTGGACGAACAGCTCGGCTCGGTCGAGGGGGTCCGGTACGCGGTGCTGGTGAGCGGCGACGGCCTGCTCAAGGCCCGTACGCACACCATCGACCAGGAGGGCGGCGAGAAACTGGCCGCGCTGACCGCCTCGCTGCGAGCCTCGGCCAAGGCGTGGGACGAGTTCACCGGCGGTGGCGGGGTGCGCCAGCATCTCGTGGAGTGCGCGGACAACTTCTGTCTGACGACGGCCGCCGGGCAGAACACGACGCTGATGGTCTGTACGACCGGACCCCTGGCGGACGTCGGCCTGATCACCGATCACATGGTGCGCCTCGCGGTGCAGTTGGGCACGCGGCTCTCGACCGGCGAACGGACTCCGGTTCCGCAGCGCGACGGGAGTCTCGGGGCATGAGCGGGCCGCGGCGCGACCCGGACATGATCCGGCCCTACGTCCGTACCGGCGGCCAGATCCGCCCACGGGACGACGTGCGCTGGGAGAGCGTGGTCATCGCCGCGGCCGGCTCCGCCGGTGAACTCGCCACGGACGAACGCCGGGTGATGAGCCTGTTCTCACCCGGCTGCGGCGGTCTGGCCGTGGCCGACATCGCCGCCGCGCTGCAACTGCCGCCCTCCACCGTCCGCATTCTCGTCTCCCGCCTCATGGACACCGGCCGGCTCACCAGCCCGGTGGACGCCGACTCCGACCAGCCGCAGGACGACATTCTCGTAAGGGTGCTCCATGGACTTCGACAACTCCTCTGACCCGCCCGTCACTTACGTGCCCCACACGGTGACGCAGTCGGCCAAGATCGTGATAGCCGGCGGGTTCGGGGTCGGCAAGACAACCTTCATCGGCAGCGTGTCCGAGGTACGGCCGCTGCGCATGGAGGAGCCCATCACCGAGGTCAGCGTCGGCATCGACGACATGCGCGGCACCCCGGACAAGACCACCACGACCGTCGGCATGGACTTCGGCCGCATCCATCTCGCCGACGGCGCCCTCGCGTTGTACCTGTTCGGGCTGCCGGGGCAGGTCCGCTTCAAGCCGCTGTGGGAGGACCTGTCCGAGGGCGCGCTCGGCTGCCTCGTGCTGGCCGACACCCGGGACCTGGACGCCAGCCACGGCGCCCTCGGGCTCCTGGAGGACCGGGGCACGCCGTACGCGGTGGCGGTCAACACCTTCCCGGACGCCCCCGTCTACCCCGAGGCGGAACTGCGCGAAGCCCTCGCCCTCGACCCCGACACCCCGCTGACCAGCTGCGACGCCCGCGACCGGGTCTCCTCCCTGCGCGCCCTGATCACCCTCACGGAACACCTGGTCGGGCTCGGCCCCGCCGCTTCCCTGGAGTCCCTGCGATGACCTCCGCCGATCTCGAAGCCCCGGCCCGTATCCCGCTGTACGCACCGGAGTTCGCCGCCGATCCGCACGCCGCCTACGAGCGGATGCGGAGCACGTACGGCACGCTGGTGCCCGTCGAGCTGTCCCCGGGCATCCCCGCCACGCTGGTGATCGGCTACGACGCCGCGCGCCGCATCCTCAACGACCCGCTGCGCTTCCCCGCCGACCCCCGGGTGTGGCAGAAGGCGGTGCCGCGCACCTGCCCGGTGCTGCCGATGATGGAGTGGCGGCCCAACGCGCTGCGCAGCGGCGGCACCGATCACGCCCGCTACCGGGGCGCCAACACCGCGAGCCTGGACGCGGTGGACCAGCACCGGCTCCGGGCGCTGGTCGAGACGATCGCGGAGGAGGCGATCGCCGGGTTCGGCGACACCGGGCGGGCCGACCTGCTCACCCAGTACGCGTGGCCGATCAGTTTCCGGGTGCTCAGCGCGCTGCTCGGCTGCCCGGACGACATCGGGGCGCGCATCGCGGACGGCATGGCGAAGATCTTCGAGGCGAAGGACGCCGACCACGGCAACGCGCTTCTCGCCCAGGCCATCGGGGAGTTGGTCGGGCTGCGCCGCGAACGGCCCGGCGACGACGTGACCTCCCGGCTGATCGCGCACGAAGCCGCCCTGGGCGACGAGGAGATGGCCCACCAGCTCGTCACGCTCTACGGCGCGGGCATCGAGCCGCTGACCAACCTCATCGCCAACACCCAGCTGAAGATCCTCACCGACGACGACTTCTCCGCCGAACTCCACGCCGGTCAGTCGACGTTGCGCGACGCGCTGGACACCGTCCTCTACAGCGACCCGCCGATGGCGAACTACTGCATCAGCTATCCGCCGTACCCCACGGACATCGACGGCTACCTGCTCCCGGCCCACCAGCCGGTGGTGATCTCCCTGTCCGCGTGCAACAACGACCCCGAACTCACCCTCGGGACGCCCGCGTCGAGCGTCAGCGGCAACCGTGCCCACCTCGCGTGGAGCATCGGCCCCCACACCTGTCCGGCGCGCTCCCACGCGTATCTGATCGCGGAGACCGCGCTGAGTCATCTCCTGGACGCCCTCCCGGAGATGGACCTCGCCGTCCCGCCGTCCGAACTGCGGTGGCGCCCCGGCCCGTTCCACCGCGCCCTGGAAGCCCTTCCCGTCCTGTTCCCCGTCCATCGCTGAAGGAGCCCCGTGCCCGAACAGTCGATATCCGCGACCGAGCAGTCCGTCCTCGTCCTCGACCCCACCGGCGGCGACCACCACGCCGAACTGAAGGCGCTGCGCGCCCGGGGTGCGGCCACCCAGGTGGACATCCTCGGGGTCACCGCGTGGTCCGTGACCGACCCCGACCTCCTCAAGCAGCTCCTGACCAGCCCGGACGTCTCGAAGGACCCCCGCGCGCACTGGCCCGGCTTCGAGCAGGCGCTGACCACCTGGCCGCTGGTGCTCTGGGTCGCGGTGAACAACATGTTCACCGCGTACGGCGGCGACCACCGCAGGCTGCGCCGCATGGTCGCGCCCGCCTTCAGCGCCCGCCGCATCGCCGTGCTCAAACCGGTCGTGGAGGAGACGGTGACCGGTCTGCTCGACGCCCTCGCCGCCCGGCCCGCCGACGAAGTCTCCGATCTGCGCGAGCAGTTGGCGTACCCGCTGCCCATCACCGTGATCGGGCGGCTCATGGGCGTGCCCATGGACCAGACCGCCGTGTTCCGCACCACGGTGGACGGTGTCTTCGACACCACGCTGACCACCGAGGAGGCCATGAAGAACACGGCCGGCCTCTACGCGGCGCTGGACGAGCTGATCGCGGCCAAGCGCGCCGAGCCCGGCGACGACATGACCTCCCTGCTGATCGCCACCCGCGACGAGGAGGGCGACGGCAAGGGCATGACGGACGAGGAGCTGCGCGACACCCTGCTGCTGATGATCAGCGCCGGGTACGAGACCACGGTCAACGCCATCGACCAGGCCGTCACCGCCCTGCTGGCCGACCGCGAGCAGCTGGAGCATCTGCGGGCCGGGCGCGCGGCGTGGGAGGACGTGGTCGAGGAGACCCTGCGCTTCGAGCCCTCGGTCAAGCACCTTCCGCTGCGCTACGCCGTCAACGACATCACGCTGCCCGACGGCCGGGTCATCCCCAAGGGCGACGCGATCCTCGCCTCCTACGCCGCGGCCAACCGCCACCCGGACTGGCACGGGCCGACCGCCGACCGGTTCGACGTGACCCGCCTCTCCAAGGAGCACCTCGCCTTCGGACACGGCGTCCACTTCTGCATCGGCGCCCCGCTCGCCCGCATGGAGATCGCCGCCGCGCTCCGGCAGCTCTTCGAGCGCTTCCCGGACATGGAACCGGCGGTCCCCGCGCACGAGTTGAAGCCGGTCCACTCCCTGATCAGCAACGGGCACCAGAGCCTGCCGGTACGGCTGCGGCCCACCGCCGGCTGACCGCTCCGGCACCCCCGCCCCGACACCCCGGCCCGCCGCGCCCGTACCTCTCGCGCGGCGGGCCGGCGCCGTTTCCGGCCAGGCCATGGCGCGTACCCGCACCCCCCGCCGCTCGAACGCCGCCGAATACGCCCCTGTGGAGCGCGTAAGGCCCCTGACCCGTTACGTCACCACCTCCGAGGGACCCAGTTCGAATCGGCGCGCCGAACACAACCCGGCCCAGCTCCCCCCACAACTGGCAAAATCCCCTCTTCACCTCAGAACCCCCCGAAACCCTAACCTTGGTGACGATCTCAGCCGCTCCACAGCACGATCACACCGGGGGAACCACCATGACGGACCAGCTTTCGCTGGCGACCGTGGCCACGACCGCGCTGCCGCAGATCTTCGGATTCCTCTTCGGGCGGCTCGGGGAGGCACTCGACCGGTGCGCGGAATCCCGTGCGGACGGGGAGTTCCGCCCGGCACTCGCGGAGCCTCCGGCCCCCTATGTCCTCCATCCGGGAGCCCTGACCGAAGACCGCCTCGCCCGACTCACCCGCGCGGAGCAGGAGTTGAGCAGGTACAGGCGCGACCCGGACCTGATCCGGCCGGAGGACGCGAACCTGCTGCGGACACTGAGCCAGGTGCGCGACGACCTCGAAGTGGTCTACGCCCAGCGCTTCACCTTCGCGGGTGAGCGCCGGCCGGCGCCCGGCGTCAGGGTCGTCCAGCGCTTGGACGACATCGAGGCGAACGCCGTGGCGCAGGGCGTCAAGGCGCGCCACGTGACCGACCGGGCAGCCGTCGACATCGAGCAGACCGCGCGCACCGTGCGTCCTGGCGGTGAGGTCACCGGCCTGCATGTCGAAGGCACCCTCGGCTGAATCCCCGCCGGTTCCGCGCCCCTCTCGACGTCACAAGGTCAGGAAACGCACGCCATGCACGACGAACATCCCGCGCCGCCCGATCCGTTGGGCCTGGCAGCGCTGCTGGAGAGCGACGCCGTCGCCCGGCTGCGCCAGCTCGCCCTGCTGAACTTCGGCGAGATGAACGCCGTCAAGGTCAGCGCGGGATTCGACATGCCGCTCGAACACGGCGCGTTCTCCGACGACTTCATGGAAGCGGTACGCGCCGTGTTCGTCGCCCCGGAGGGCGGCACGGATTTCGGCGCCGTCTACGGGTCGTTCAGGCAACCCGGCTCGGTCACCGTTCTCGCCGAGGGCCCGGGCAGGGGCCGCACCACCGCCGCCCGCGCCCTGCTGGCCGAACTGCGGCACGAGCACCCGGACGTACGGGTCGGCCGGCTCGGCTTCGGCGCCTCCCCCGACTTCCCCGCGCACCGGCTCCCCCACGTCACCGACTGGGCCTATGTGATGGAACTCCCGCCCGACGAGGACGACTTCGCGGTGGCCGACACCTTCGGTGCGACCCTTGGCGGACTGCGGGACCAGCTGGCCCACCGCAGGGCACGGCTCGTCGTGCTGACCACTCCGGAGCAGTGGCGGCGCATCGGCTCCGGCGCCCCGGTGGGCACCCGGCAGCCCCTGGGAACGCCGCCCCCGCTGGAGATCGCCCGCAAGTGGCTCACGGCGGAGTCCCCCGGATTCCCGGTGGACCGGTGGCTCACGGACGGGCACATCGCGGCGCTGCTCGACGGCCGGCCCCCGGTGGACGTACTGGAGATCGTCGGCCACATCCTGCACGCCCACCGGTCGGACGACGACCGGCTGCCGCAACTGGAGGCGCTGGAGGCGCTGGCGCGGAAGTACAAGCGCGAGGGCCGCACCCCGTTCGACCGCCAGGTACTGAGCGTCCTCGCCGCTCGCTCCAACTGGCGTGCTCAGCTGCTCGGTTGGCACCGGGAGACGGGACGTACCGCCTTCCAGCGCAACTTCCTCGTGTCCTGTTCCGCGCTGCGGGGCGCCCCGGTCGCCCATCTCTACGCCGCGGCCGCCGACTTGGGGAAGCGACTGCGCGAACCCAAGGTCTCCCTCGGCGGCCAGCAGGAGCCCGGGGTCATCGAGATGGTCGCCTCCATCGACGGCGAGCTGACGGAGGACGGCACCGTCGTCTTCGGCCGGCCCGACTGGGACGACGCGGCGCTGGAGTACTTCTGGGTGGACCGCCCGCTGTCCCGCACCAAGTTCCTGGAATGGCTGGCCGCCGCACCGCTGAAGACCAGCCGGCGGTCCCTGGACAGCCTCAGCCGAGCACAGCAGCAGGCCATGGCGCTGCGCATCGGCTCCTTCGCCGTGCAGTGGGCCGTACGCCAGCGGCGGCAGGAGCCGTTGCGGCAGCTCGCGCTGGGCTGGCACGGGGAGGTGCTGTGGCCCACGCTGATCGAGATCCTCACCTCGGCCGGCGTCCATGCCGCGAGCGCGCCGTACATCCACGAGATGCTGCGGCAGTGGGCGCAGACCGACTCCCCGGCCCTGCGTCTCGCCGTGATCGAGGTGTGCGCGGGCGAATTCGGCAGACAGCACACCGTGAAGGCGCTACGACGTCTGCGCCACGCCGCCGGCGGTCCGGAGCCCGAGGTGCGCCGGGCACTCCAGGGCGCGGTGCGGGCGCTGTGGTCCGAACCCACCGCCCGCTCCGACCTGTTCTCCTACGTGGTGACCTGGTGCGGCGCCGAGGCGACCCGGGAGGCCGGGCGCGAGTCGTTCCGCACGCTGGCCTCCACCACGGACGCCGCCGCCTCCGCCCTCCCCGTCCTGCTCACCCGCGACGGCGACAGCGACTTCGCCCCGTCGACGGAGGAGCTCACCACCGGCTGGCGCGCGGTGCTGTGCGGCGCGCGCGGCCTCGAACCGGACGACGCCGACGCGACGGCCGTCCGGCTCTGGCTGGACGCGGCGCGGCGCTACCCGGGCCTGCTGCGCGAAGTTCTCACGGTTCTCGCCACGGCGGTCCGTACCGAAGCCGGCGAGGAACCGGCCGCACCGGCGGAGAACCCCCGCGACCGGCTCCGGGCGATCGTCCGCACCTGGGCCCGGACCCCGGACCCCGACGCGTCCGCACCCGGCGCCTGCGAGCTGCCGGCGAACGCCCCGAGCCGTACGGCCGTGTACACGGCCCTGACCCATCTGCTGGACGACGGTCTCGTGGACAGCTTCCGGAGCCGGCTCTCCCGCGCCGCCGGGGCCGGGGCTCCCGCGTGAGGTGGCCGGGACGGCGCCGTACCCGGTCCGTGCACGTCTTCACCGACGTGTGCGAGAGCGAGGACGCGGGGCTCGCCTTCGAGGTGTCCGCCCGCGTCGAGTGGCACTGGTCGAAGCGGGGCCCGGCACCGGCCGACGCCCCGCGTGTCGCCGGACGTCTGGTGCGGCGGTTCATCGAGAAGACGCTGAACGAGTCGTCCGTCCTGCGCCCGCACGCGGCGGAACAGGACCTGGCGGCCGTACTGCGCGAGGAGGTCCCGCTCGGCGACGACGTGACGGTGACGGCCGTGACGGCCTCCGTCCGGGTCGACGACGCCGTGGTGGCGGCGGCCCGCCGCAGGCAGCAGACGCTGCACGCCTGTGAACTCGACGAACTGGAGCGCCGGCAGGCCCGCGCCCGCATGGAGTTCCTCCGCGACGAACTCCTCGCCGACCCGTCCTCCGCCCTCCTGTACAGCCTGCTCCCGCCGTCCCCGCGCCTGGGCGGACCGCTCCCGGGCGCCGACCTGGACAAGCTGGTCGACGACGCCCACCGCTGGCACCCCGAGTCACGCTGGGTGGTGACCGCGCGGGTGCTCCAGACCTTCGGCGAGCGCATCACCGAGGACACCGCCGAGGATCTCCTGAAGCTCCTCGGCGCCGCCCTGGCGACCCTGGGCCACCACGACCTCGCCGCGAAGCTCGCGGAGCCCGTCTCTCAGCACCCGCCCTCGGACGCCAACGCCTCCCGCTGAGCCGTTCGCGCCACCCGGGCCAGCAGTTCGCGGAGTCGGCGGGCGTCGGGTTCGTCGAGGTCGGCGAGGAGGCGGGACTCGGCGTGGGCGATACGGGCGCGGGCCTGGTCGAGGAGGGTGCGGCCCTCGTCGGTGATCAGGACCTGGCGGGCGCGGCGGTCGCGGGGGTCGGGCCTGCGGGTGATCAGGCCGCGTGCTTCGAGGTCGTCCAGCAGATAGGTCATGACGGTGCGGTCGAGGTGCACCTGCCGGCCGAGGGCGAGCTGGGAAGGCGTCTCGCCGGAGGCCAGGGCGACCAGGACCAGATAGCCCCGGGGGCCGCCGGGCAGGTCCTCCACCGAGCTGGTGGCCACGCGGCGGAACGCGGTGGAGACCATGCGGATGCTCCAGCCGAGGTCCGAGGCGAGGCCGGTGTCCCCGGGCGGTCCGGCGTCGGCTGCGGAAGGCGTGTCACTCACGGGCTCAACCTATCGCACGACCCCTCTGCCCCCAAGATGTTCTTGCGAACAGAACATCTGTCGAGCATAGTTTCCAGCAGGGGCTGCGGACACATATGCGCAGGGCACACCTGTGACGCGCGGCCCATGTGGACACATACGGGAAGTGGGATGTGCGATGAGCAGCACCGACCTGCGGGGCAGTACCGGCCCGAGCGGCAGCACCGCCCTGGTGACCGGAGCCACCTCGGGCATCGGCCGGGCGGTGGCGCAGCGGCTGGCCGAGCAGGGGGCGCGGGTCGTCCTGCACGGCCGGGACCGGGCCCGGGGCGAGGCCGTGGAGAAGGAGATCACGCGCCAGGGCGGCACGGCCCGTTTCGTCGCCGCCGACCTGACCGACGCCGAGGACACGCTCCGGCTGGCCGCCGAGGCGGGGGAGGTGGACATCCTGGTGAACAACGCGGGGGTGTACGACCTGAGGCCGACCGCGCGGACCGACGCCGCCGCCTTCGACCGGCACTTCGCCGTCAACACCCGGGCGCCGTTCCTCCTTGTGGGCGCCCTCGCGCCGGGCATGGTCCGACGCGGCCGCGGCGCGATCGTCACCATCGGCTCCAGCGCGGCCAGGAGCCCCGCACCGATCGGCGGCGCCTACGCGGCCTCGAAGGCGGCCGTCGAGACCCTGACCCGCTACTGGGCCACCGAGTTCGGCGGCAGCGGTGTACGCGTCAACGCCGTCTCCCCGGGCCCGGTGCGGACCGAGGGCCTCTCCGCCATCTTCGGGGACGGCCTTGACGTACTCGACCGGGTCAACGCGCGCGGCCGGGTGGGCGAGGCCGAGGAGATCGCCGACGCCGCCGCCTTCCTGGCCGGCCCCGCGAGCAGTTACGTCAACGGCGCGGTCCTCTATGCCGACGGGGGCGAGGTCAGCACGCTGCCGGGGTGAGCGGGCGCCGGGCAGCGGACGTCGTACGTCGGCGTCGTACGGACACGGCAAAGCCGGTCCCGCCGTCGAATTGGCGGGACCGGCCTCGTCGTTGGGGCGTCCGGGTGCGGGCCGGGGTGGGGCCTCAGATGCGGCCGCCGGTGAGGCGGGTCAGGGGGCCCGCCTGGGTCCTGGCCGTCGAGCGGCCTATCGCGAAGGCCGCTCCGGCGACGCCCGCCACCGCGGCGGCGGTTCCGGCGGCGATCGCCTTGCGGTGCTTGACGACCGTCCACGCCGACCCGGCGGCCGCGGCGACCTTGGCGGCGTTGGCCGTCACGGCCTGCTGCCCGCTCTGGAGACCCACGGCCGCCGCCTTGCTCACACGCTGGGCGGCCTGACCGGCCGCCTGGACCCCGGCGGCGGTCGTGCCCGTCGCCTCGTGCGCCGTCTCCTTGGCGTCCAGCGCCGTGTCCTTCGCCTCGCGGGCGGTGTCCCGCGCGGTGGCCGTCCGAGAAGCGGCGGCCTTCTTGGCGCCGTTGGCGGTCGAATTCCGGGTGTTCTTGTTCTCGGTGGTCATGATGCTCCTTCTGTCCCGGGTTCTGTAACCCAAACAGGTTTTCGGCACCGCATCGGAAATCGCTCAGAATTCACGCGGGAGCAATGATCCCAGCGGGCCGAGATCCATATTCAGATCATCCATCGTGAGGCCGTACCGTTCACACAATTCCTCCATTCGTTCCTGGAGGATCATCAACGTCACGCCGATGCGTTCCTCCTGCTCCTCGCTGAGGTCCCCCTGGTCGACGCGGTGGATCGCGGTCCGCTCCATCAGCTGGCGCAGCAGTTCCACGATGGTGAGGACCAGTTTGATGAGGTCCCGCTCCACCGTGTCGGAATCGGTCTTCCACCGCGGACTCGCCATTCCCTGGCTTTCGGACATCGCTCAGCACTCCTGACCGCGCGGCCGGGGAAAAGCCTCCTGGGGAGCCGGTTCGCCGGAGGTGATCGACCGGATGACCGCGCGGAGATTGATATGGACCAGATCCACGTCGGCGATACTCAGCACCAGATCGCCGGTGAGGACGGCGCCGCCGTTCAGCAGCCGGTCCAGCAGGTCGATGAGGGCGACGGGCGGGCCGGAGAGGGGCTCGGGGTCGTGGACGCCGGCGGTACGTACGCTCATGGCCGCCCCCCGCCCGCCGGGGCCTCCTCAGCCGGCCGCGGCTCCTGCGACTCCCGCGGCTCCCACGTCGCGAACGAGTACGGCGCCCACGGCCCGGTCACCTCCACCACCGCCCCCGGCCGCGCGAGCGCCTCCAGCCGGTCGCGGAACTCCGCCATCGCGCCCAGCGGCACGAGGTACGCCTCGTTCGCCACGTTCTCGCCCCGTCCGTCGGACCACTCCCCCTGCTGGGGCCGGTGCGTCACCCGGGCCGCCGCCAGCGCCTCCGCCTCCCGCGCCGCGGCCTCCGCGACGCCGGTCGCGACGCGGTACGCGTGCCGCGCGGTGTCCCGCTGGGCCCTGCGGCGCCGCAGATAGTCACGTCCGGGTGTGGTGGCCTGCTCAGGGACCTCGGACGCGGGTGCCGGCGCGGCGGCGTGCGGTACGGCGTACACCTTCACGCCGAGTTCCACCTGGCCGTCGAGCAGGTCCAGCAGCTCGCCGAACGGCACCCGCCGCTCGTCGAGCATCGCCGCCACCCGTGCGTCGTCGCGGTACACCGTGACGAGGCGCAGCGGCAGGACCGTCGCCTCGGCGAAGGCCGCGTCCACGACGGCGTGGTGTGCGCGGGCCAGGCTCTCCAGGCGGTCCAGATCCTCCAACTGGGCGGTCAGCGCGGCCTCGTCGAACCGGCCGGCCGGGACGGCGGACACCAGGGCGGCCAGCCCGCCGCCGCGCACGGTGCGCAGATCGTGCCCGTCCACCCCGGTGACCAGGCCCGTCACCCGGTCGAGCGCCCGCTCGTCCCGGCCGACCGCGTAGACGTACCGCAGTTCCGCGTCACTCATGACCGGGCCTCCCCTCGGACTCCGCCTCCAGCGCGGGTTCCTGGCCGGCGGCCGTGCGCAGCCGGGCGATCTCGGCGCGCAACCGCTCGTTCTCCTCGGCGAGTTCGGGGGCCGGGGCACGGGAGGGCGCCCGCGAGGAGAGGGAGGGGTCGTGCTCCCACCAGTCGATGCCCATCTCCTTGGCCTTGTCCACCGAGGCCACCAGCAGGCGGAGTTTGATGGTCAGCAGCTCGATGTCGAGCAGATTGATCTGGATGTCACCCGCGATCACGATGCCCTTGTCGAGGACTCGCTCCAGGATGTCGGCCAGGTTCGCGGACGACCCCTGTCCCGCGTACGGGGACGCGGAGCGCGTGGGAGCGGGCAGGCGGCCGCTGAGTGAATCGGTCACGTCGTCACCCCTTGTCTGTCGGCCGGTCCCCGCTCACGCCCGCGCGCCGGCGGTACGGCGGCGGCGCCGGGAGCCCCGGGGAGCGGGCTCGTCGTCGGAAGGCTCGGGCTCGTCGTCGTCGGAGAGCGCGGTCTCTTCGTCGGCGGCCTCGGACGGCTCGCCGTCGGAGAGTTCGGCCTCGTCCTCGTAACCCTCCGGCTCCTCCTCGTCGTACGGCTCCTCGTCCGTCAACTCGTCGTCATAGGCATCGAGTTCGTCGTCGTCTTCGTAGGCCTCGTCGCCGGACTCGTCGGACTCGTCGGACTCGTCGCGCTCCGGGGCCTCCGAGTCCCGCTCCTCCTCCGCGGGGCCTTCCAACTGCTCTTGTTCCTCGGCCTCTTCGCGCTCGACCGCCTCCTCGTGCGGGACGACGACCTCGCCGTCGCGGATCTCGCCGCGCCAGCCGTCGGTGGCCTCGCCGCGCATCATGAGGAACTTGCGGTAGAGCTTGAGGTCGAGCCGGGCGCGGCGGCCCTGGGCGCGCCAGATGTTGCCCGTCTTCTCGAACAGGCCCTTGGGGAAGTACTCCAGGACGAGCAGCACCTTGGTGAGGTCGTCGGTGACGGCGTGGAAGGTGACGACGCCCTTGACGGTGCCCTTGGCGCCCTCGGTCGTCCAGCTGATCCGCTCGTCGGGGACCTGCTCGGTGACGTTGGCCTTCCAACTCCGCGTGGACTTGGCGACCTTGACCTTCCAGTTGCTGCTGGTGTCGTCCGCCTTCTCGACGCTCACCACGCCCTTGGCGAAGGTGCTGAACTCCTGGAACTGGGTCCACTGGTCGTACGCCTCGCGCACCGGCACGCCCACGTCGATGTCCTCGACGATGGTGACGCTCTTGGACTTGCCGCCACCCGCCTTGCGGCCCTTGCCGAACAGGCCCTTGACCTTGTCCTTCACGGTCTCCTTGAGGTGGGAGACGCCCGCGCTCATCGCGGCCTGCGCCGGGGACTTGCCGTCGGCCAGCGCCTGCCCGCCCTTGGCGAGACTCTTCAGCGGGCCGGAGGCGGCACCGGGCTCCGCCAGCCTGGAGACACCCTCCCCGAGCCGCCGGCCGAGGCCGGTGACCGTGTGCTCGGCGCGCGCGACCAGGTAGTTGCGCAGCTCTTCCTTGAGCCGGTCGGTGGCGGGGTTCGACAGCACGTCGTCGCGGATCTTGCCGACGGTGGAGTCAGGCATCGCTGTCACCGCCGCTCTTGCGCGTGGAGGTGGTCCGCTTCTTGGCGCTGCGGGCGCCGCTGCTCGCCTTCGTGGCGGCGGACTTCGCGGTGCCGCCGGTGCGCTTGCGGGCGGTCCCGGCGGTACGGCGCGTGCCGCCCTCGGCGGAGGAGCGGGCCGAGCGGGCCCGCTGGGCGGGGGCGCGGCCGCTGTCGCCGGAGGACCTGCGGCGGGCCGGCTCCTCACCGGCGGAGTCGGCGGAGTCCGTGGCGTCGGCGGAGTCGTCCGCGTAGCCGCCGTCGCCGTCCCGCACCTTGTCGCTGACGCCCGTGGGGTCCTGCAGGGCCTCCGTACGCTTCGCGAGCGACGAGGCCAGTCCGGCGGCCCGCTGCGTCAGCGCCTCGGTGGCCGCCGTGCGCGTGGCGTCGACCAGCTGCGACCGTACCTGGTCGTTGAGTCCGCCGAGCGCGGGCGAGTTGGCGATGAGCTTGCCGACCCGCCGGGGGTCGAGGTCGAGTTTCTTGCCGGCCAGGAACATGCCCAGCCCGAGGGCCAGTTTGGCCTTCTTCGTGCGCCCGAGGACGTATCCGCCCACGAGAGCGACGGCTATCTTGGCGTTCTTCGTCATGGTGTGTGCACCCCGGTTTCTTCCGTTCTTCTCTCGTCGCGGTTCCTCATGGACCGGCTCGGCCTCCTCACCGCACCCGCCTCTCTGAACCCCTTTGCCGGTCAACCCCCTTGCCGGTACCGCTCGATCTCGTCCAGCCGGTCGAGCAGCTCGTCCTCCAGGCGGTCGTACTCCTCCTCGGAGATGCGCCCCTCGGTCAACTCGCTCTCCAACTGGGTGAGTTGGCGACGCACCGGCTCGGGGTCGTAGTACTCGCGCTCCGCCGCCGTCAGTACCTGGCCGATGACCCAGGCCGTGCCCCGGACCGGGGCGAGCGGGAGGGTGAGGATGCCGGTGATCAGGCCCATGGCCGACTCCCTTCCGGCGATGGCCGCGTGCGGCCGCTTCAGACGAAGCTGTACGGCGGCAGCGGACCGGTGAGGGTGAACGTGTAGGCGTCACCCAGGCGTTCGGCCTCGCGCTGCACGGTCTGGACGAACGTGTCCGCCTTCGCGTCCTCGACGAGGAACGAGACGCTGAGGATGTCGGTGCCGGGCTCCCCGGGGGAGACGCTGGTCGCGTGGGGGGACAGCGCGTCGGACAGCACCCGCGCCTCGGCGGCGCGGCGGGCCTCCACCTCGTGGGAGACCGTCTCGCCGAGGGCGATCCGCTCGTCGTGCGCGCCCGGGTCGGCCAGCGTGCGCTGCCGCAACTCCCGTACCCGCTCGGAGTTGTTGACGATCTCGCGCAGCAGGTCGTCCTCGTCGCGCACGACCCTGAGGTGGTACTCGACCTGGCCGTCGAGCTGGGCCAGGCGGCTGCGGTAGCCGTCGCTCTCGGCGTCGAGCGCCGCCGCGACCTCGTCGTCGTCCGGCGCGAGGAGTCCGAAGCGCATGGGAAGCGTCGCGCCGTCGGCCATCAGCGCCTCCAGGACCCCCTGGTGGGCGCGGACGTCACGGCGTTTGGCGCGCAGCCCCTCGGGCGCGTCGCTGACGACGGCGGTGAGCGTGCCGGTCCGTACGGTCCGCAGCTCGGCCGGGGGTTCGCCGACGCCGCGTACGTCGTCGAGGCGCAGGGGATGATCGGCACCGGTGATGCCGTACACGTAAGTGGGCACTTCCTACTCCTCGCGGCGGGCGGACTGGCGGCTGGACGTCGACTTGCGGGCGGTGCGCTTGCGGGGCTCCTCCTCGGGCTCGTCGTGCTTGCCCTGGAGGGAGTCCGTGAAGGCCTCGACCGCTCCCGTCAGCGCTCCTTTCGACTTCCCCTTCGCCCCGCTCTCGGTCATGTCACCCACGAGGTCGGTGAGTTGACTGGGCGCCTTGCGGCCCGACTCCAGGTCGAGGCGGTTGCACGCCTCGGCGAACCGGAGATAGGTGTCCACGCTGGCGACGACGACCCGTACGTCGATCTTGAGAATCTCGATGCCGACCAGCGAGACGCGGACGAACGCGTCGATCACGAGCCCCCGGTCGAGGATGAGTTCGAGGACGTCGTAGAGATTTCCCGAGCCGCTCCCTCCGGAGGTGGTACTGCTCTGCTGGACGAGTGTCATGGTGAACTCCTTTCCGTGCGACCGCGGTTCAGCGGCGGTCGATCTGGCCCCTGGCGTAACGGCGCAGCCGTTCGTAGCCGAGGAGGCGGCCGCGGTGGTCGAGTTCGATGCGGTAGGACGCCATGACGCTCATCGTGTCCGGCACCCTTTCCAGTTCGACCACTTCGACTTCCGCGGACCACCCGTCATCGGTCGCCCGCACCGCCGAGACCGCGCCCGCCTCGCGTTGCAGCAACGCGGAGAGCTGGCTGCCCGCCCGGCTGACGACCGTCGGCAGGTCCAGCCGCTCTTCCGTGTTCTTGCCGTCCTTCTGGCTCTCGTCGTCGTTGCCGCTCATGAACTCCGCCCGCCGGAAGCTTTCTTGAAGACGGTCTTCATCCGTCCTCTACGACTTCTGCTTCGCGTGCCCGTGCGACTCTCACGTATGCCTCGCGTCCGTACGGGCGTGGGGAGAAGGGACTCCGTATCCACCCGATGAGTTCCGTCGTTCCACACGGTCCAAGTCCCGTCGGCGAGGTGCCGGCACAGGCTTCCGCTTCGGAGGGAACACATGACACAGCTGCTGCGGGTCCAGAACTTCAACGTCTCCAGCGACGGCATCGGCGCCGGGGAGGACCAGAGCCTGGAACGGCCGTTCGGCCACGTCGATCCCGGGCGGCTGTTCGCCTGGGCCGGGGCGACGGCCAGCTGGCCCATGCGGACCGACCCCGGGGGCAGCCGGGGCCTGGACGACTACCTGACCCGGGACTACCCACGGAACATCGGCGCCGAGATCATGGGCCGCAACAAGTTCGGCCCCGTACGCGGGCCTTGGCAGGGCGACGAGTGGCGCGGCTGGTGGGGCGACGAACCCCCGTTCCACACCCCGGTCTTCGTCCTGACCCACCACGAGCGTCCCCCGCTGACGCTCTCGGACACCACGTTCCACTTCGTGTCGGGCGACCCGGCGACCGTCCTCGCGCAGGCGCGGGAGGCCGCGCAGGGCAAGGATGTCCGGCTCGGCGGCGGCGTCTCGACCATCCGGCAGTTCCTCGACGCCGACCTGGTCGACACGCTCCATGTGGCGGTCTCCCCCGTGAAACTCGGCCACGGCCTGCGCCTGTGGGACTCCCCCGACGACCTCCTGGACCGCTTCCATATGGACGTCGTACCGAGCCCGAGCGGGGTGACGCATCACTTGTTCTGGCGGAAGTAGCGCGCGCCGTCTGGCACAGACAGAGGAGCCGTCACTGGGCGCGCAGCCACCACTCCACCCCTGCGACAAGGTGGTACGGGTACGGGTGCCGGGCTTCGCGGGCTTGCGGCGGCGGTGTGCCATGGCGGGTCTCCCCCAGGTGGCGGTGTTGGTCTCGGTCGGTGCGCCGGGCCCGGCGTTGATTCAAGACTGGCCTGGTGGGGGTGATGTGGTCCCAAGTACCGGGCGCGTGAGGCGAGTCGGGTACTAATCTGCTGGTCCGCGCCGGTGGGGGCCGGTTGCCCGGTTCACCTGTTTCGGGTGAACGGCGTCGAAGGGCGCCGAGGCCTGTGGGAGTTCACCGTGAGGCGCTGTATCGCAGGCTGCGTGCGCTGCGAGTTGAGGCGGAGGCCGCCTATCGCCAACGGCACGGAGGGCGCGGTCTGCAAAGGCCGTTGGAGAAGCAGGTCCGCGGGACCGGGCTGTCGGGTACGTCTTCGTGGGAGGGCAAGGTCGCCAGCCGCTGGGCGCCGAGCACGCTCGCAAGCTTCAGCGTTCCGCAGCCGGGCAGCGCCGATCAGGTACTCGCGATGGTCGCGGTGTGGGCGTCCTGGACCGGCGCCCGGACGCTCGAAGGCGACGGCCGGGTGAGGCGGGCGTGGCTCGCTTCCGACGTGGGCGGCCGGGACTGGCGGAGGCTCCTGGAGGCCGCGCACCGGGAGAACGCCGGGGCGGTCCGGCGCAAGGCGTCGGCGGCGTCCACCTCCGCTTCCGGCGAGGAGGCGGAGGCGGACGCCGCCGTGGAGCGGTACTTCACGCGCCTGATGCAGACGTGCGGCCGGCTGAACCTCGATGTGCTCGGCGGGAGCGAGCGGGCCGGTGAGCAGCCCGCGATCCGGCTGCCGCAGGTCTTCGAGGCACCGCCCGCATCCTGGGACGCGCCGAAGTCTGACCTGCCGGCCCGCCTCTGGCAGGAACTCGTGGAACGCGGCGAGGTGCCGGCCGAGGAACCGCCACCCGGTCTGCGCGCGGATCAGGTCCACGCGTGGCACAAGTCGCGGGTGGAGCGGCCACCGGTGCCGGTGCTGGAGGCGGTCGCCTCGCCCAAGGGACGACGCCTGGTGCTGCTGGGAGACCCCGGGGCGGGCAAGTCGACACTGTCGCGCTATCTCGCGCTGGCCCTCGCCGGCGGCCTGCCGGAGGTGCCTTCCGAACTGCGCGAGCTGGTGGCGGCCGGGGCGGTGCCGGTCGTGGTGGAACTGCGCCGGCTCGCCGACGGCAAGCAGTGGCAGGGGCGGACCGTGGAGGACTTCTGGGAGGAGTTCGACGCCACCGAACGCATGGGGTTGCCCCGGCACGTTCTGGAATACCTGTTGGAGCGTACGCACCGGCCGGTGCTGGTCGTCTTCGACGGCCTGGACGAGATCTTCGACCCGTGCAGACGGGCCGAAGTCGCGCGCCAGGTGGCCGCGTTCGCCGAGGTGCACACGCACGTACGCGTCGTCGTCACCTCGCGTGTCATCGGCTTCGCCCCGGAGGTGTTCACCAACGCGGGCTTCAGCCGGGCCAAGATCGAGAACCTGTCCCGGCGGCAGATCGAGTCGTTCATCCGCCGCTGGTACGCCGCCGCCCACCCCGACGAGCCCGGCGAGGCGTCGCGTCTGAGCGAGCGTCTGATCGGCGCGGTACGGGGGTTCACCTCGGTGGCCGAACTCGCGGGCAACCCACTGCTGTTGACCATCCTGTCCTCCATCGGCCTCGGCGCGACCATCCCCCGCGACCGCCGCCAGGTCTACGGTCACGCCGTCGAGGTCCTCACCGGCCGCTGGGACCGCGACGCCAAACACCTCACGCTCCCCCGCCGGCACCACCCCGAGGTCGCCGCCGCCCTCGACGAACTCGACACGGGCCTCCTGCAAGAACTCCTCGAACGCCTCGCCCGCCGCCTCCAGGAGAGCGCGAGCACCCCCGGCGGCAGCCCCCTCATCTCCCGCGCCGACCTCACCGTCATGATCGCCGACTACGTCACCACCGACATGAACTACGAGCCCAACGTCGGCCGCATCGTCGCCCACGCCATGGTCGAACGCCTCCAGGACCGCGCGTTCCTGCTGCACCCCTACGGCGCGGGCATGTACGACTTCGTCCACCGGACGTTCCTGGAATACCTGGCCGCACGAGACCTCGGCCAGCGGTACGCGGGACGCGAGTGGACCCCGGAACAGCTGATCGACATGCTGGCCGAGCGCGCCGTGAATCCTGTCTGGCACGAGGTCATCCTGCTGTTCATCGGGGAGATCAGCCGACAGGCGGAGGCGGAACACGCCACGTTCATCGCGCGGCTTCTCCGGATGCACCGGGACAATCGGTCGCACCGGGACTTTCGGTTGCGGTCGGCGTTCCTGGAATTCGCCATCCGGGTTCTGGCCGAGGCCCACCGGATTCCGCGTGCGCCTTCCCGTACCGAATGCCGTCCTGGATTCCCTGATCGCCCAGCTGGTGAACAACCCTTACGTCAATCTGGACGGCGCGGTTCCCGCCTTGATGGCCTTCCCCTGGTCCTGGACGGGCCGGGAGCGCTTCCAGCGCTGGCACCGCACATGGATGGATTTCGATCCGGGAAGCACGCCGCATGTCGTCGCCGCGGCGCTGTGCCGTACCCCGCGTGAAGCCGTCCAACTTGCCCGGCCGCCCTGGCCCACCGGGGTGACACCTGCTGCTCTGCGAGCGCTTGGAGAACGGTGGCCGGACCAGGAAGACACCTACACCTGCGTACCAAACGCAGCGGCAACCCTCCGCGATACAAGTGACGTGCCCCTGAAACTCCTCACCCTCGCCTGGCCCGAGCGCCCAGAAGCAAAGCAGCTCCTCCTCGAACTCGCAGAAAAAGGCGTAACAGAGTCCGACGTCCAAATCGCCCTACGCTACGTGGACAGCGTCAACCAAACCCCCACCCCGAAACACGACCCCCCACACCCCCACTGACCCCCAACCGAGCCCACCTCCCCCCACCCCCCCGCAAGCCCCCTTGACTTCGCGTGCACTCAAATCCGTACCGTTCCCGACATGACCACTCCCGCACAGCACAAGATCGGTTCCGGCTTCGGGGCCGACACCACCGCCGACGAGGTCCTGCACGGCATCGACCTCACCGGCAAGCTCGCGATCGTCACCGGCGGCTACTCGGGCATCGGCCTGGAGACGACCCGCGCCCTGGCGAAGGCGGGCGCGCATGTCGTCGTGCCGGCGCGCCGTACCGAAACCGCCCAAGCCGCACTCGCGGGCCTCGACAACGTGGAGGTGGACGAGCTCGACCTCGGCGACCTGGACAGCGTGCGCGCGTTCGCGGAGCGGTTCCTCGCATCGGGCCGCACCGTGGACATCCTGATCGACAGCGCCGGGATCATGGCGTGCCCGGAGACCCGGGTGGGACCCGGCTGGGAAGCCCAGTTCGCCACCAACCACCTCGGCCACTTCGCCCTGGCCAACCGACTGTGGCCGGCGCTCGCGGACGGCGGCGCCCGGGTGGTGTCGGTGTCCTCCAGCGGCCACCGTCTCTCCCCCATCCGCTGGGACGACGTCCAGTGGAACGAGGGCTACGACAAGTGGCAGGCCTACGGCCAGGCCAAGACCGCGAACGCCCTCTTCGCCCTCCACCTCGACAAGCTCGGCCGCGACTCCGGCGTCCGCGCCTTCTCCCTGCACCCCGGCGGGATCATGACGCCCCTCCAGCGCCACCTGGCCAAGGAGGAGATGATCGAGCGCGGCTGGATCGACGAACAGGGCAACCCCGCGAACCCCGGTTTCAAGACCCCCGAGCAGGGCGCCGCGACCCAGGTCTGGGCCGCCACCTCCCCCCAGCTCGACACCCTCGGCGGCCTCTACCTCGAAGACTGCGACATCGCCGAACTCACCCCGGAGGACGGCGCCTGGTCCGGTGTGAAGGCCTGGGCGACCGACCCGGAGCAGGCGGCGCGGCTGTGGGAGCTGTCGGCGGAGCTGACGGGCGTGAACGCGTTCGAGAAGTAGCCCCCGATACGGCTCCGGCTCGCGTCGGCGGTGGGATTCGCCACCGCCGACGCGAGCCGGATCATCACACCTGGAGCCCGTCAAGCCAGTCAGCCCCGCCAGGCCAGTCAGCCCTACCAGCCCCGCCAAGAGGCCTCAGCCCGCGTCAACCACCAACACGATCTTCCCAGTCGTCCGCCCCGTCTCCCCCAGCGCATGCGCCTTCGCCGCCTCCGCCAGCGGGAACACCTCCTCGATGTGGGCCCGCAGCGCGCCGGAGGCCGCCAGTTCGGCGACGGCCTTCATCCCCGCCTGGTCGGCCTCCACGAGCAGCGTCTCCACCCGTACCCCACGGGCCGCGGCCTTCGCCGCCTCCTCCGGATCGGTGCCGGGCAGCAGCGAGACGAGGACCCCGCCGGGACGCAGCACGTCGAGCGAACGGGCGCGTGTGTCACCGGAGATGGCGTCCAGCACCACGTCCACGTCCCGCACGGCCTCCCGGAAGTCGACGGACCGGTAGTCGATCACCTCGTCCGCCCCGAGCGACCGCAGGAACTCGTGCTTCGGCGCGCTCGCCGTACCGATCACGTACGCCCCGAGCGACTTGGCGATCTGCACGGCGAGGTGCCCGACGCCACCGGCGGCGGCATGCACCAACACCCGCTGCCCGGGCTGGACTTGAGCGGTGTCCACGAGCGCCTGGTACGCCGTGAGCGCGGCCAGCGGCAGCGCGGCCGCCTGGACGTGGCCGATCGCGGCGGGCTTGTGCGTGAAGGCGCGGGCGGGACCGGTGACGTACTCGGCGTGGGCGCCGACCCCGTGCGGGTAGGGCAGCATCCCGAAGACCTCGTCGCCGGGCTTGAAGAGGGTCACGCCGAAGCCGACCGCCTCCACGACGCCGGACGCCTCCCAGCCGAGGACGAGGGGGAGCCGGTCGAGGAAGACGCGGTGGGCCCGGTGCTTCCAGTCGGTCGGGTTGAGACCGGCGGCGCGGACGGCGACCAGGATCTCGCTGGGGCCCGGCTGCGGGCGGGGCAGCTCGGTCTCCTTCAGGACCTCGGGGGTGCCGTACTCGTCCTGGCTGATGGCGCGCATGGTGGCGTGATTCGTCATACGTCCAGGTTCGCCGGGGCCGGCCGCGCGTACCATGGCATGAAAGCCATCTTTCAACGGGATCGTGCCACCACTTCCACCGGGATCGTGCCATGACCGCTCACCGTGTCGTCGTCCTCGCCCTCGACGGGGTCTACCCCTTCGAGCTGGGCATCCCCAGCCGGGTCTTCGGTTCGGCCGGGGGCCGCTACGAGGTGCTGACCTGCTCGGCCGACGGCGGCCCCGTCGCCACCAACTCCGACTTCTCGGTCACGGTCGGCCACGGGCCCGAGGTGCTGGCGACGGCGGACACGGTGGTGCTGCCGCCGTTCGACATCCAGCGGCTCAGCCGCGATCTGCCGCCGAAGGCCGCCGAGGCGCTCGCCGCCGTACCGCCCGGCACGCGGATCGTATCCGTCTGCACCGGCGCCTTCGCGCTGGCCGCCACCGGACGGCTCGACGGCCGCCCGGCCACCACGCACTGGGCCCTCGCGGACCTCTTCCGCTCCTGGTACCCACGGGTGACGCTCGACCCGGACGTGCTGTTCGTGGACGACGGCGACGTCCTCACCTCGGCGGGCGCCGCCTCGGGGGTCGACGTCTGCCTGCACGTCGTACGGCGGGATCACGGCGCCGCCGTCGCCAACGAGGTCGCCCGGGCGTGTGTCGTACCCCCGTGGCGGGACGGCGGCCAGGCGCAGTACATCCAGCACCCGGTCCCCGAGGACTCCGCCAACAGCACCTCGGCCACCCGCCATTGGGCCCTGGAGCACCTCCACGAACCCCTCTCCCTGGCGGAGCTGGCCGAACACGCCCGCATGAGCGTCCGCACCTTCGCCCGCCGCTTCACCGAGGAGGTCGGCACCAGCCCGGGCCGCTGGCTGATCCAGCGCCGCGTCGACCGCGCCCGCCACCTCCTGGAAACCACCGACCTCCCCGTGGACGACATCGCCACCCAGGTCGGCTTCGCCACCGGCACCTCCCTGCGCGAACACCTGCACGCGACGATCGGCGTAACGCCGGTGGCATACCGCCGCACCTTCCGCGGCGCGCCCCACGCAGCGAACGAATCCCGGACCATCACCTGGCCCACGGAACTCCGCGGGTGCCGGTAAGAGGGCATGGGGTGCGGTTTCCCGAACCCCCGGCTCGGGTGCTGCCACGATCGACCGCCGTGCCGGGCCCGCCAAGGATGGGGGCATGGCTGAGACGACGACGGATGTCGGGACCGGAGCCGCCGCACGGGCGGAGGGGCTGCACAGGGAGTACGGGCGCGGCGCGGCCGCCGTGCACGCGCTGCGCGGGGTGTCGGTGGCGCTCGCGCCGGGGACGTTCACGGCGGTGATGGGGCCCTCGGGGTCCGGCAAGACCACCTTGCTGCACTGTCTCGCGGGGATGGACCGGCCCTCCCGGGGCTCGGTCTGGTGGGGCGGTACGGAGGTGTCCCGGCTGCCCGAGCGGCGGCTGGCGGAGCTGCGGCGCGGCCGGGTCGGGTTCGTCTTCCAGGCGTTCAATCTGATGCCGGCGCTGACGGTCGCGCAGAACGTCGAACTCCCCGGCCGGCTGGCCGGGAAGCGGCCCGGCCGGGGCCGCGTGACGGACGCGCTCGCCCGGGTCGGACTGGCCGGGCGTGAGCGGCACCGGCCCGGGGAGCTGTCCGGCGGCCAGCAGCAGCGGGTGGCGATCGCCCGTGCCCTGGTCTCCCGCCCCGAGGTGCTCTTCGCCGACGAGCCGACCGGGGCGCTCGACCGGCGGACGGGGCACGAGATCCTCGCGCTGCTGCGCGCCGGTGTGGACCGGGAGGGCCAGACCTGTGTGATGGTGACCCACGATCCGGTCGCCGCCGGATACGCGGACCGGGTGCTGCTGCTCGCCGACGGTCTGGTGGTGGACGCGTTCGACCGGCCCACCGCCGCGCGGGTCGCCGAACGCCTGAGCCGGCTGGGCGGGTGAACCCGATGACCCTGATCGCCCTGGCACAGCTGCGCCGCCGCCCAACCGCCTTCGCAGGTCTGGCGGTTGCGCTTTTCCTCGCCATCGCCACCCTGACGATGTTCGGTTCCCTGTTCGCCGCCGATGTCACCGCGCCCGCCTCCGCCCGGGAGGCGGCCACGGGTCCCGGGCTGATGGTGATCGCCGGCGCCTTCGGCGAGATCTCCGTCCTGGTCGCGTTCTTCGTCGTGGTCAACTCCCTGGGTTTCGCGCTGCGTCAGCAACACCGTGAGCTGGCCCTGCTGCGCACCATCGCGGCGACGCCCCGGCAGACCCGGCGGCTGGTCCGCGTCCAGGTCTGCGCGACCACCTTGCTGACGACCGTGCCGGGCTGGCTCGCCGGAGTGGCCCTGGCCCGTCGCTTCCTCGCCGAAGTGCAGCAACTGGGGCTTGCGGCACCGGACATACGGGTACCGGTGGCGCCGGTACCGCTGCTGGTCGCCCCGGCCGCCGTACTCGCCGTAAGCCTGGCCGCCTCGGCCGTCGCGGCTCGCCGGATCTCCCGTATCGCGCCCGCCGCGGCCCTCGCCGCGAGCTCAACGGAGCACGGGCGGACGGGCGTACCACGTCTGCTTGCCGGAACTGTCGTACTGACAGGGGGAGTTCTGCTCCTACGACTGGCCGCGACGCGGTCGGCGGCGCAGGCGGACAAGGCGGGGCAGGCGGCCCTGCTCGCTTCGCTGGTCCTGCTGACCGCCGTCGCCCTGACCGGGCCGTTCACGGTACGTCTCCTGACGGCCGCCCTGGGCGCGCCGGTACGGACACTGGCACCGGGCGCGGGATGGCTGGCCGACGCCAACCTCCGTGGCTACGCCCGGCGTTTGTCGTCCGCCGTCGTACCGGTGGCACTGCTCGTGGGGCTGTCGGGCACCATGCTCACCATGACAAGCACCGCCGAGCACGCCGTGAACTCGGCGGCGACGAGCGCCACTTCGGCGACGGACAGCTGGCTGCGCCAGGCCGAGCTGACGCTCCTGGCCTGTTTCGCCGCCGTCTCCACCCTCAACACCCTGGTCGCCGTGACCGCCGAACGGCGCCGTGAATTCGCCCTGTTACGACTGGTCGGCGCCACCCGGCCGCAGCTGATACGCATGCTGACGGTGGAAGCGGTCCTGACCACGGCCGGGGGCGTCCTGCTCGGCGCGGCGGTCGCGGGTGCCGCGTCGGCGGCGTTCAGCACGGCGGTGACCGGCTCGCCGATGCCGTATCTCCCTTTGGCCGCCTGCTGGTTCATCGTCGCGGGCCCGGCGCTGCTGACCGTACCGGCCATCCTGGCCACCGGTCTGCGAGCGGTCCAGGGGCGGGCGGCGGAGTTGGTGGGGGGTGCGCGTGACTGAGTACGGCGGGGGCGGGGTGGGTGGGTCAGGAGCACGAACTCTCTTATTTTGTACGGGACTTCGCGCGGCGAGCCGTACGGAACGTCGTACGCCGGCGGCCACGACACCCGGGCCCGCAGATGGCTGAGCGGTGGCCGCGTCACCTGTCCGTGCGGGGCGGCGAATGGACCTTCGCCGTCGTCGGACTGCCGCTCGCCCTGCTCGGCGGTGTCTACGCCTTCGCCGTCCTGTACGCGGGCGCGCTGCTCTCGCTCACGGTGCTCGGTCTGCCGTTCGTGGTCGCCGCGCTGCTGGGGGCGCGGGGCCTGGGCGGGCTGCACCGGCGGCTGGTCGACGGGTTGCTCGGCAAACAGGTCGAGGCCCCCGCGAAGTTGCCCCGCCCGGCGGGCCTGATCGCCCGTGGCCGTATCGCACTGACAGATCCGGTCGCCTGGCGGGCGCTGCTCTATCTCGTACTGCGGCTGCCGCTCGGCGTGCTCGGGTTCGTCACCGCCGTGGTGATCCCCCTCGGCTGTGTCTGGCTGACCGGTTTCCCCCTCTGGAGCCGTCTGCTGCAGCCGGGTGCGCGGCCGGCCGGCCGGCTGAACGCGGCCTCCATGATGCTGGGCCCGCTTCTCCTGTACGCGGTGCCCGGCGCGATCCGGATCCTGAGCGAGGCGAACCGCCGTCTCGCACGGCTGCTGCTCGGCCCGGCCCGTACCCAGCGGCGCGTCCGGGAGCTGGAGACCGCCCGGGCCACCCTGCTCGCGGAGAGCACCGACCAGTTCCGCCGCCTGGAGCGCGACCTGCACGACGGCACCCAGGCCCAGCTCGTCGCCCTGGCCATCACGCTCTCGCTGGCCGACGACGCGCTCTCCTCCCCCGACGGCCCGGACCCGGAGCGGCTACGGACCCTGGTGGACCGCGCCCGTACCCAGACCGACGACACCATCACCGGACTACGACGGCTCACCCAGGGCATCCACCCCCTGGCCCTGGACGGCGGCCTCGACGAGGCACTGCCGGGCCTGGCCGCCACCTCGCCGATACCGGTCACCGTCCACCTGGACCTACGGGAGGACCCCCACCCGGCGGTAGCCCGCACCCTCTACTTCTGCGCCGCCGAACTCCTCACCAACATCGCCAGGCACAGCGGTGCCCGCTCGGCGGAACTCAGGGCATCCGCGGCAGACGGCCGCACGCGTCTGGTCGTACGAGACAACGGCTGCGGCGGAGCGACGCCAGGCACGGGCACCAGCACCGGCACCGGCCTGACCGGCCTCGCCGAGCGACTGGCGGCGGTGGACGGGACCCTACGGGTGGACAGCCCACCCGGCGGCCCCACGTTGGTGACCGCCGAGTTGCCGACGCGCCTGCGCTGAATCAGCCGCCGCTCTCCCCCAGGTAGGCCAGAACGGCCTTCACCCGCCTGTTGTCGGTGTGCGTCGCCCGCAGCCCGAACTTGCCGAAGACAGCGGCGACATGCTTCTCCACCGCACGCTCCGACACCACCAGCAGCGCGGCGATGGAACGGTTGGAATGGCCTTGCGCCATCAACTCCACCACCTCGCGCTCCCGCGAGGTCAACGTATCCACCCGACTACGCCGACCCCCGCGCATCATGACGCTGACCACCTCCGGATCAAGCGCCACGCCCCCTTCGGCGACCCGGTGCAACGCGTCCACGAACTCCGAGGTCCGCGCGACCCGTTCCTTCAGCAGATACCCGACCCCGGCCGCACCCCCGCCCAGCAGCCGGGACGCCCAGGCCGCCTCCACATGCTGCGAGAACACCAGAATCCCCACCTCCGGCATCCTCTCCCGGATCTCGACAGCGGCACGAATCCCCTCGTCCCTGTGCGTGGGCGGCATCCGCACATCCACCACGGCCACATCCGGCCGATGCTCCCCCACCCCCGCGAGCAGCTCATCCGCCGTCCCGGCGGTAGCCACCACCTCACACCCCCGGGCTCCGAGAAGCTCGACCATCCCGTCCCTAAGCACGACGGAATCCTCGGCGAGCACGACACGCAGACGCCCCTTGATCATGCCGCCATTATCGAACCGGCCCGCAGCCCCGCACCGCCCCGGCGAGGTCCTCCAACAGCACATCGGCCACCAGCTCTTCCCCGAGCGCCGTACCCCGGGCCTTCGAATAGCCACCGTAGAGGGCGGCGCTGACATTCCGGGGCGAATCCCGGGGCAGCGAACTCCCGGTGCGGCTCTCGACGGCCGGTCCGGAGGGGACGGGCGGCCCCCTCCGGGTGTCGTCCGGAGCCGAGGCGGGGTCGGCCGCGCGGATGCCGGGTCAGTAGTTCCAGCGGTTCCGGCCGCCCTCGTCGCGGCAGTAGATGAGGCGGCCGTTTCCGGCGTGGGTGGAGCTTCCCACGTCGCTGTTGCGGCAGAACTGGCCGGCGTTGTAGCAGTTCCCCGCGTTGGAACGGATCTCGCACGTCGTCGCGCCGCCGGTGCTGGACGAACCACCGCCCGAGGCGGAGGAGGCCGAAGAAGAACCGCTGCCGCTGGTGTGGCTCGGCGGCGTGTAGTCCGGGTCGTTGGCCGGGTCCTGGTACGTGCCCTTCGTCGCAGGGCAGTTGCTCTCGGTCAGCCACAGCGTGACGTCAGGGTCGCCGACGAGCCGGGTGTTGGGAGCGGGGGTCTGGAAGCACACCTTCCAGTCGTCGTAGTCACCGTCGGAGGCCTGGGAGTCGTCGACGTCCTCGTCCTTGTAGGACGCCTTGACCGTGATGTCGCCGGTGGTCGCCTTGGCGACGGTCTTGACGGCGTGCGCGTAAGTGCCGCCGACCGCGGTCGGCATGGCCGGCCACGGGATCGGGCGGCCGTCCGCCTTGGGGCACGGCGCGTTCGAGGTCACGGCGGCGAACTCGACGCTGTCGTAGGTGTACTTCTCGAAGCACACCGTCCAGTCGTCACCCGGGGAGGCGTCCTTGTCGCTCGCGTCGTGCGCGGAGACGTCGTATCCGTGCTTCTCGGCGACGCCGGTGGCATCCGCGAGCGTGCTGCTCACCTGACTGGTCATCGCCTCGGGGGTGGCCGTGACGGTCGCGGTGACGGTCACGGTGGGCGTGGACTTCGCCTTCACCGGCTCGTCGCCGCCGCTGCCGCAGCCCGTCAGGAGCGCGCATATCAGCGCGGAGACGCCGAGGCCCGTACGCCACGCCTTGCCGTTTCCGCGCACGGGGACTCGCGGCCGCCTCGACTCGCGTGCTCCGAGAGGCGGTTGCTGCGGATGGTTCATGGTCTCCCCTGGGGCTGTTGTCACGTCTTGCGTGTGTGCGACTTGTGAAGACGCTGTGAGGTTGCCTTCACTTGCCAAGCGAGACCCAGTCGTGACCAAGGCGGCGCGAGGCATCCGATGTTGGGGCAGGGGGCTCTCCACCGCCACCAACACGAGCCGGATCACTCGGGCGCGCCTCGAACGCATCGATTTCCACCGGCTCTCCCTCCCCGATGTCGCCATCCGCCTGGGCAAACGCCATTCCCTGATGGGCAAGGCGCTGGCGGTGCTGACGGACGAGGCCCTCGACGATCTGCGAGGGATCACCGACCCTCTGATCGACGTCATATCGGCCGTCGATCCCGAGATGTTCAAGGACGAGACCGGAGACGCCTGCCTCCCCCTGTACGAGGGCTTTCTGAGCGCCTACGACCCGGAACTGCGACGGGCGGACGGGTACGGAAGCGAGGAGGTCACCGTGGTCGACCCGGCCATGGGTACCGGGACCTTCCTCATCAACATCATCGACCACGTCGCCAAGTCCCTGTCACTGACGTACAGCAAGGACCTCAAGGCAGGGCTTCTCCGCGAACTCTCGGGCCGGCTCGTCGGGTTGGAGAAGCACACGGGACCGTACGCGGTCGCCGAACTCCGGCGTCGGCCGCTGGGTCACCGAGGGCAACCCGAACGGCCAGGGCCCGATCCTCGCCCGCTTCCACCCCGAGGACAACGGGCGCGTCGGGTACACCCTCGACAACCTCTACGTCAGCGTCGAAGGCCCCCAGCGAGATCGTCGCCCTCATCACCAACTCCGGTTACCTGGACAGCGAGGGCACGGCCGGCATGCGTCACTGTCTGCGCGAGGCCGCCGACGAGGGCTGGATCATCGGGCTCTCCCCCGAAGGTCCCTCGACGGAACGGCCTGGCAGCCCTGCCCCACACAGTGGACCGCGCCTCTTCAGGTCCCGCCCGCCCCCGAGTGGTCGCCCATGCCACCGGTGAACGCCTTGCTGCCCTGGACGAGCACCCGCAACACCAACAACCGCAACTGGCCCGTCTCACCCAGCCGGGACATTCTGGAAGAGCGCCGGCGCAGGCTCGTCAAGGCCCCTGCGGACGCCAAGGCGGCGTTGATGAAGAGCACTGGAGACCGCCGTCCGGACAAACTGGAACCGCCCCTGCCCGGGCAGCAGGAGACGGGCAGTCTCGCCGCAGAGAAGGAGACGGTTCCGGTCATCGTCCCGTACGGCCGGATGACCTTCGACCGGCAGTACGTCATCGCGGACCGAAGAGTGATCGACCGGCCGCGACCGGCCCTGTGGTTCGCGCACGACGACCAGCGTCAGATCTACCTGTCCGAACTCCACACGGAATCAGGCCGTCCGGGCCCGGCGGTGAGCTTCACCGCCCTTCTTCCCGACGTTCATCACTTCAAAGGCACCGAAGGCGGCCGCGTAGCACCCCTCTACCGCCACCCTCACCAAGCAGAGCCGAACGTGACCCCCGGCCTGCTGCAACTGCTCACCAAGGTGCACGGAGTGACGGTCACGGCCGAAGACCTCTTCGCGTACATCGCGGGCACGGCCGGCCACAGCGGCTGCACCCGGCGCTTCTCCGCGCACCTCGCCGAGCGGGGCCACCCGTATCCCCCTGACGCGCGACCCGGTCCTGTGGGCAAAGGTGGTGGACGTCGGCAGGCGCACGGTGTGGCTCCGCACGTACGGCCGGCGCTTCGCCTCCCACCAGCAGGACAGTCCGCCCGGAACGGCCCCGAGACTTCCGCCGGAGGAGCGACCCGACGCCGTCGTCGCGATCGGAGAGGACGACGGGCCGCCGGAGGACATCTCCTACGACGCGCCCACGCGCACCCTGACCGTGGGCACCGGCCGCATACGTCCGGTGGCGCCGGAGGTCTGGGATTATCGGATCGGCGAGGTGCAGGTGATCCGCAAGTGGTTCGGCTTCCGCAAGCGCAGACCGGCTCCTCATAGCCCTCGAACCCCGGCAGGCCCGGCTCCTGGACGCCGTGAGAGCAGCGGCCCCCTCACCCCACCGACGACCTCCGCCACGAGGGCGTCCTGCCGGTGTCCGCCTACGCGGCCGAAGAACCGAAGCCACCACGGAGCTCCCGCCGCAGCCCCGGCCCGGACCAGGAAAGCCTCGACTTCCCGAACTGACCCCAACGGCCGCCGTCCTACTTCACCGGCTCCAGAATCGCCACACACTCCACATGATGCGTCATCGGAAAAAGATCGAACGCCCGAAGCGTCCGAACCCGATACCCGTGCTCCCCGAAGTACTTCAGATCCCGGGCCAGCGCGGCAGGATCACACGCCACGTACGCGATCCGGCGGGCGCCAAGGCCGGCCAGGTGCTGGACCGTGTTGCGGCCCGCTCCCGCGCGCGGGGGGTCCAGGACGATCAGGTCGACCTCCGTGATGCCCGTGCGGGGGAGGACGGATTCGACCTTGCCCTGTTCGATGCGGACGCGGGGGAAGTCGGCGAGGTTGTGGCGGGCGTCTTCCACGGCGCGCTTGCCGGATTCGATGCCGAGGACCGCGCCCTTTTCGCCGAGGCGGTCGGCGAGGGCGCCGGCGAAGAGGCCGGCGCCGCAGTAGAGGTCGAGGGCCATCTCGCCCTTGCGCGGGAGCAGGCCCTGCATGACCGCCTTCACCAGGGTGTCGGCCGCCTTCGGGTGGACCTGCCAGAAGCCGCCGCTGCCGACACGGTACGTACGGCCGTCGGCGCGCTCGCGGACGAAGGGGCGGCCGTGGACGCGGTGGACGCCGCCGTCCTTCTCGCCGACCCGCATGACCGAGACCGGCTTGTCCAGCTCGACGATCGGGAGGCGGGCGCCGGGGCGGGGCTCCAGGATGACCATGCGGTCCTGCGAGCCCGTCGCCGCGATCGCGTCGACGGAGGCCATACCGGACCAGTCGCGGGACTCGATGCCCAGCTCGCTGACGCCCTCCGCCGCGATCATGCAGCGGTCGATCCGCTCGACCTCGTGCGAGCGGTGCCGGCGCAGGCCCGCGTGGCCCTCGGCGTCCACCGCGTACTGCACGCGCGTGCGCCACTGGGGCACCTCACCGGCGGGCAGCTTGTCGCCCTCGGCCGGCATCACCGTGCCGTCCCAGCCGACGTCCTCCGGGGTGAGGCCCGCGAGCCGCTGCAGCTGCTCGGCGATCACCTCGCCCTTGAGGCGGCGCTGCGCGCCCGGCTTCGCGTGCTGCCAGTCGCAGCCGCCGCACTTGCCGGGGCCGGCGAACGGGCACGGCGCCTCGATACGGTCCTTGGACGCGTCCAGGATCTCCACCGCGTCGGCACGCAGGAACCGCGCGCCCTCCTCGCCCTCCGTCACCCGGGCCACGATCCGCTCCCCCGGCAGCGTGTGCCGGACGAACAGCACCTGGCCCTCGGACGTACGGGCGATGCAGTGGCCGCCGTGGGCGACGGGGCCGACCTCGACCTCGTACTCCCGGCCCACCAGAGACTTCGTCGATTCTGCCTGCATGGTGGGGGGACTCCAGATCAAGGGGCTGGGGGCCGGTACGGCGCCCTGGGGGGACAACAGCCCACCAGTCTACGGCGTCCCCGGCCACCCCAGGACCCCGGAGCAAGCGGCCGTCCCTGGAGACCCCGGCCCCCCTCGGCCGAAAACCCCGGCAGCCCGTCCGGCCACTCCCGAGCCTCCGACTACTCCCGAACCCCCGCCCCCTCCTTGGCCCGCTCCGCAGGCCCCCGCCGCACCGCACCCGGCGCGCTCCACTCCTGCCGGCGCCGCGCACGGTCGCGGGCGACCTGGGAGGACTCCAGCTGGTACGGCACGGACGTCACCATCACGCCCGGCGTGAACAGCAGCCGCCCCTTGAGCCGCAGCGCGCTCTGGTTGTGCAGCAGATGCTCGTACCAGTGGCCGACGACGTACTCGGGGATGATCACGGAGACCGCGTCGCGCGGGGACTCGCGGCGCAGGTTCTTGACGTACTCGATGATCGGGCGGGTGATCTCGCGGTAGGGCGAGTCGAGGACCTTGAGCGGGACGTCGATGCCCCGGCGCTCCCACTCCGCGCGGAGCGCCTTCGTCTCGGCCGGGTCGACGTTGACCGTGAGCGCCTCCAGCGTGTCGGAGCGCATCAGCTTGGCGTAGGCGAGGGCGCGCAGGGTGGGGCGGTGGATCTTGGAGATGAGGACGAGCGAGTGCACCCGGGAGGGGCGCACGCTGTCGTCGCTGGGGCCCTCGGGGGCGGCGATCTCGTCGGCGACGCGGTCGTAGTGCTTACGGATCGCGGTCATCGTGGCGTAGAAGATGCACATGCCGAGCAGGGCCACCCACGCGCCGTGGGTGAACTTGGTGAACAGCACGACGACCAGCACCAGGCCGGTGAAGAAGGCGCCGAACGCGTTGATCGCGCGGGAGCGGATCATGCGGCTGCGCTTGGCCGGGTCCCTCTCGGCCGCGAGGTGGCGGTTCCAGTGCCGGACCATGCCCGTCTGGCTGAGCGTGAAGGACACGAACACGCCGACGATGTACAGCTGGATCAGCCGCGTGGAGTCGGCGCCGTAGATGACCACGAGCAGCATCGCCGTACCGGCCAGCAGCACGATGCCGTTGGAGAAGGCGAGGCGGTCGCCGCGGGTGTGCAGCTGGCGGGGCAGATAGCGGTCCTGGGCGAGGATCGAGCCGAGCAGCGGGAAGCCGTTGTACGCCGTGTTCGCCGCGAGGAAGAGGACCAGGGCCGTCGCCGCCGCGAGGACGACGAACAGGAGGCTGCCCTTGCCGAAGACCGCCTCGGCCACCTGGGAGATCACCGGGTTCTGGACGTAGCCGGGGCCGATCGGCACGCCGCCCTTGAGCAGGTCGGTGGCCGGGTTCTCGGCCATGCGGACGCCGGTGGACATCGCGAGGCCGATGATGCCGCAGAACATCGTGACGGCCAGCAGGCCCATCATGGCGAGCGTGGTCGCCGCGTTCTTGGACTTGGGCTTGCGGAAGGCCGGCACGCCGTTGGAGATGGCCTCCACGCCGGTGAGCGCGGCACAGCCGGAGGAGAAGGCCCGCAGCAGCAGGAAGATCAGCGCGAAGCCCGCGAGTCCCTGGTGCTCGGCCTTGATGTGGAAACCGGCCGTGGGGGCGTGCATGGTCTCGCCGAGGACCAGGCCCCGGATCGCACCCCAGACGATCATGATGAAGACGCCGCCGACGAACACGTACGTCGGGATGGCGAAGAGCTTGCCCGACTCCTTCATGCCGCGCAGGTTCATCAGCGTCAGCAGGAGGATCACCGCGCACGCGCAGAGCACCTTGTGCTCGATCACGAAGGGGATCGCGGAGCCCAGGTTCTCGATGCCCGAGGTGATGGACACGGCGACGGTGAGCACGTAGTCCACCAGCAGGGCGCTGGCGACGGTGAGGCCGGCCCGGGGACCGAGGTTGGTGTTCGCCACCTCGTAGTCGCCGCCGCCGCTGGGGTACGCGTGGACGTTCTGCCGGTAGGAGGCGACCACGGTGAACATCAGCACGACGACCGCGACGGCGATCCAGGGGCTGAAGTGGTACGCCGACACGCCCGCGATGGACAGGACCAGCAGAACCTCCCCCGGCGCGTAGGCGACGGAGGACAGCGGGTCGGAGGCGAAGACGGGGAGGGCGATGCGCTTCGGCAGGAGCGTTTCGCCCAGCCGGTCACTGCGCAAGGCGCGCCCGATCAGAATGCGTTTGGGCACGTCGGTCAGTTTGGACACGACAGAGGATCGTAAGGCTTCGAACAGGCAGCCGCCCACCCGAAAGACGCATTCTGCCTCACGAGTGAAATCAGGGGCGCGCGGAACCGCGGTTTCCGTGGTCCCCGCGCCCCCCGTGCCTAGATGGCAGACCGGCCCGTCGTCGCAGTTCATCGCCCTTCGGAGGTCCCATGCCCGCGGCCGCGGAACTGATCGGCGCCACCCTCGCGCTGCTCGCCCTCGCCGTCCTGACCCGGTGCAGCGTGCGCAGCATCACGCGACGCGGGGAACCCGGGGTGACGGGCGTCACCGAGCGGCACAGGTGAGCACGTGACCAGCGGGGGCCTTACGGGGACCGCGCGTGTGTAGCTTTGGGCGTCGGTCTGAGACCCTGAGGCTGAGCAGTAACTTTTGGACACCGGAAGGACGGTCGTGCACATCGTCATCATGGGCTGCGGACGCGTGGGTTCCGCGCTCGCGCAGACCCTGGAGCAACAGGGCCACACGGTCGCGGTGATCGACCGGGACCCCACCGCCTTCCGCCGGCTGGGGCCGGGATTCGGCGGCCGCCGGGTCACCGGCGTCGGCTTCGACCAGGACACCCTGCGCGAGGCCGGCATCGAGGAGGCGGGCGCCTTCGCCGCCGTATCCAGCGGTGACAACTCCAACATCATCTCCGCACGCGTCGCCCGCGAGATGTTCGGTGTGGAGAACGTGGCCGCCCGCATCTACGACCCCCGCCGGGCCGAGGTCTACCAGCGCCTGGGCATCCCGACGGTGGCCACGGTCCGCTGGACCGCCGACCAGATGCTGCGCCGTCTGCTGCCCTCCGGAGCCGAGCCGCTGTGGCGCGATCCCACCGGTGGGGTGCAGCTCGCCGAGGTGCACGCCTCCGAGAAGTGGGTCGGCCACAAGATCAGCAAGCTGCAGGAGGAGACGGGCGTCCGCGTGGCGTTCCTGACCCGCCTGGGCGAGGCCGTGCTGCCCACCTCGCAGACGGTCCTGCAAGAAGGTGACCTGGTGCACGTGATGATGCGCACGGACGACGTGGAGAAGGTCGAGGCGGCGTTCGCCGGGGGCCCGGAAGAGGAGAGCGGTCACTGATGAGGGTCGCCATTGCCGGTGCCGGTGCCGTCGGCCGCTCGATCGCGGCCGAGCTGCTGGAGAACGGCCACGAGGTCCTGCTGATCGACAAGGCGCCGACCGCCATCTCGGTCGAGCGCGTGCCGCAGGCGGAGTGGCTGCTCGCCGACGCCTGCGAGATCACCTCCCTGGACGAGGCCGCGCTCCAGCGCTGCAACGTCGTCATCGCCGCGACCGGTGACGACAAGGTCAACCTGGTCGTCTCGCTGCTCGCCAAGACGGAGTACGGCGTCCCGCGCGTCGTCGCCCGGGTGAACAACCCCAAGAACGAGTGGCTCTTCAACGAGTCCTGGGGCGTGGACGTGGCCGTCTCCACCCCGCGCCTGATGTCCGCCCTGGTCGAGGAGGCGGTGAGCGTCGGCGACCTGGTCCGGCTGCTCCGCTTCAGCCACGGCGACGCCAACCTGGTCGAGCTGACCCTGCCGGAGGAGTCGGCGCTTGCCGGCACCCAGGTCGGGGACGTGGCCTGGCCGGAAGACACCTCCCTGGTCACGATCATCCGCGGCACCCGGGTGCTGACCCCCTCCAAGGAGGACTCCCTGGAGCCGGGCGACGAACTCCTCTTCGTGGCCGCGCAGGCCCGGGAGGAGCAGCTGGAGGACCTGTTGTCGGTACGGCGCGAGGACAGCTGAGTCCCGTACGGCCGTACGACGGAGAACCCCGGCTGCCAACGTTGGCAGCCGGGGTTCTCCGCGTTCCACGCGTCTACGCGCCCCTGCGGTGCCGTCCACCGGTCGGCTCGCCCGACTCGGCCGCCGCGCGCTCCCGCTCGGCCTTCTCGGCCTTCTCCGCCTGCTCGGCGGCCTCCATCTCGGCGAACACGTCGATCGGCGGCGGCGCCTTGGCGAGGAAGACCCAGGTGAGCCAGACCGCCAGCAGGAAGGGCGGGATCTTCAGGATGACCAGGACCCAGCCGAGCTGGGTGGTGTCGGCCCAGAAGTAGAGCGGGAAGAGGATCGCGCACTTGGCGAGCAGGATCAGGCCCCAGGCCCAGCTGGCCTTGGTGTAGGCCGCCTTGCGGCCGGGGTTGCGGGTGCGCCAGGAGAGGTTCTCCTTGAAGACCGGGCCGAGCATCAGGCCGATCAGGGGCACCCCGGCGAGGGTGGTGACGATGTAGGCGAGCGCCAGGCCCAGCGTGTAGAGCATGCCGGGCAGGTAGAAGTTCTTGGCGTTGCCCGTGAACATCGCGAAGGCGACACCGAAGGCCACACCGAAGACGCCGCTGAAGGCGTGCTTGAGGGTGTCCCGGCGCAGCAGCCGGACGACCAGCATCACGACCGCCACGCCGAGCGCGGCGAGCGCGGAGAGGTGCACGTCCTTGTTGATGGTGTAGATCGTGACGAAGAGCAGTCCGGGCAGGACCGTCTCGACCATCCCCCGGACCCCGCCGAACGCCTCGAACAGCGCGGCCTCGGTCACCGCGCGCGAGTCGTGGCCGTCGTCCGGTGGTGTCGGTCCGCTGTCCTGGGTCGGCTTGTCGAGGGACGTCACCGGCTACTCCCGTCCGAGGGGTCGCAGTTCGTATTTCGGGTTGAACAGCACGCGGCGGCCACGGCTCATCGAGATCCGGCCCGATGCGATCAGCCTGCGCCCCGGTTCTATCCCCGTGATGGAACGCCTGCCGAGCCACACCACGTCCAGTGCGGCGGTGCCGTCGAACAGCTCCGCCTCCAGGGCCGGGACTCCGGCGCGCGGGCGCAGAGTGACCGTGCGCAAGGTACCAGTTACGGTGACGATCTGCCGGTCGTGGCAGTCGCCGATGCGAGTGCAGCCGGCCGTGTCGGCGTCCTCCCGCAGCTCCTCCGACTCCAGGTCCTCCTGCGACGAGGAGAGCCGGTCCAGCATGCGGCGGAACCGGCCGACCGGCTTTTCGGAACGAGGAACGGCACTCATGTCTGAAGCGTACCGGGGCAGGCCGACAAGGCCGTACTCGTGGCGCCCCGGCCTCCCCCGCGCCACCGGACGCGCCGCCACCGCCGGTCACTTCTCGAAGCGGTACCCCATCCCCGGCTCGGTGATGAAGTGGCGGGGGTGGGCGGGGTCGGCCTCCAGTTTGCGGCGCAACTGGGCCATGTAGACGCGCAGATAGTTGGTCTCGGTGCCGTACGAAGGACCCCACACCTCGCGCAGCAGCTGCTTCTGCCCGACCAGGCGGCCCGTGTTGCGGACCAGGACCTCCAGGAGGTGCCATTCGGTGGGGGTGAGGCGTACGTCCTTGCCCGCGCGGTGGACCTTCTTGGCGGCCAGGTCGACGGTGAAGCCCGCGGTCTCCACGGTGGTCACCTCGCCCTCGCCCGCGCCGACGGGCTCGGCCCGGCGTACGGCGGCCCGCAGCCGGGCGAGCAGTTCGTCCATGCCGAAGGGCTTGGTGACGTAGTCGTCGGCGCCGGCGTCGAGGGCCTCGACCTTCTCGTCGGAGGAGTGCCGGGCGGAGAGGACCAGGACGGGCACCCGGGTCCAGCCGCGCAGGCCCCGGATGACCTCGACGCCGTCCATGTCGGGCAGGCCGAGGTCGAGGACGACGACGTCGGGGTGGCGGGAGGCGGCGAGTTCGAGGGCGGTCCTGCCGTCGGCGGCGGAGTCCACCTCGTACTGGCGCGCCTTGAGGTTGATCACGAGGGCCCGCACAATCTGCGGTTCGTCGTCGACCACCAGCACCCTGGTCATAGGGCCTGCCTTTCTCGTTGCGTGGTGTGCCCGCCGTCTTGCGTGGCGTGCCCACCGTCTTGCGTGGCGCGCTCCTGCGTGCCCCGCCCCGCCGCGCGCAAGCTCAGCACCATGGTCAGCCCGCCGCCCGGGGTGTCCTCGGCGATCAGCGTGCCGCCCATGGCCTCGGCGAAGCCCCGGGCGACGGCGAGGCCGAGGCCGACCCCGGCACCGCGCGGGGCGTCGCCGTGGCGCTGGAAGGGCTCGAAGATGCGGTCCTTGGCGTCGTCGGGCACGCCGGGCCCCCGGTCCACCACGCGCACCTCGACCCGGTCGTCCAGGGCGCTGGCGGCGACCAGGACGCGGCGGCCGGGCGGACTGTACTTGACGGCGTTCTCGACCAGGTTGGCCACCGAGCGCTCCAGCAGACCGGGGTCGACGGCGACCATGGGCAGCGTCTCGGGCACGTCCAGGTCGATGCTGTCCTCGGGCACCCCGACCAGCGCCATCGGGACCACCTCGTCCACGTCGATCTCGCGGATGAGCGGGGTGACGGTGCCGGTCTGGAGGCGGGACATGTCCAGGAGGTTGCCGACGAGGTGGTCGAGCCGGTCGGCGCCCTCCTCGATGCCTTCGAGCAGCTCCGCGCGGTCCTCCTCGGACCAGGCCACGTCGTCGGAGCGCAGGGACGAGACCGCTGCCTTGATGCCGGCCAGCGGGGTGCGCAGGTCGTGGCTGACGGCGGCGAGCAGGGCAGTACGGATGCGGTTGCCCTCGGCGAGGGTGCGGGCCTGGTCGGCCTCGGCCTGGAGGCGGCGCCGGTCCAGTACGACGGCGGCCTGGGCGGCGAAGGCGGCGAGCACCCGGCGGTCCTCGGCGGGCAGCACCCGGCCGGTGAGCGCGAGCGCCATGTGGTCCCCGACCGGCATGTCCACGTCGGCGTCCTCGGGGCGCTCCGGCGGCGGTCCGACGCCGACGCGGCCCTGGCAGGTCCAGGGGTCCACGTCGCTGGCCCGCTCCAGCAGGGCGGCGGACTCCATGGCGAAGGTCTCCCGGACCCGTTCGAGGAGTTCCTCCAGGCCCGTTTCGCCGCGCAGGACGTTGCCCGCGAGGAAGGACAGGATCTCCGACTCGGCGCGCAGCCGGGCGGCCTGGTGGGTGCGCCGGGCGGCGAGGTCCACCACGGAGGCGACGGACATCCCGACGCCGAAGAAGATCGCGATGGCGACGATGTTCTTCGGGTCGGCGACGGTCAGCCGGTGCAGGGGCGGGGTGTAGAAGTAGTTCAGCAGGAAGGACCCGATGGCCGCCGAGGCCAGCGCGGGCAGCAGTCCGCCGAGCAGGGCGGCGGCGACCGTGAGGGCCAGGAAGAGCAGCATGTCGTTGGCGAGGCCGAGGTCCACGGTGTTGAGCAGCACCGCGAGACCGGCCGGGCCGCCGACGCCCACCAGCCAGCCCCAGACGATCCGGCCCCGGCCGAGCCGCGCGCCCCGGGCGACGGGCAGTCCCCGGCCCCGGGCGACCGCCTCGTGGGTGACGATGTGGACGTCCAGGTCGGGGCCCGACTCACGGGCGACCGTGGCGCCGACGCCGGGTCCGAAGACGTACTGCCAGGTCTTGCGGCGCGAGGAGCCGAGCACGATCTGGGTGGCGTTGACGCCGCGCGCGAAGTCCAGCAGGGCGGCGGGTATGTCGTCGCCGACCACGTGGTGGAAGGTGCCGCCGAGGTCCTCCACCAGGGTGCGCTGGAGGGCGAGTTCCTTCGGGGAGGCGGCGGTGAGGCCGTCGCTGCGGGCGATGTAGACGGCGAGCACCTCGCCGCCCGCGCCCTTCTCGGCGAGCCGGGCGGCGCGGCGGATGAGGGTGCGGCCCTCGGGTCCGCCGGTCAGGCCGACCACGATGCGTTCGCGCGAGCCCCAGATCCGGGAGACCTCGTGCGCACTGCGGTACTCGTTCAGGTACTCGTCGACCCGGTCGGCCACCCACAGCAGCGCCAGCTCGCGCAGGGCGGTGAGGTTGCCGGGGCGGAAGTAGTTGGAGAGGGCCGCGTCGACCTTGTCCGGCTGGTAGATGTTGCCGTGCGCCATGCGGCGGCGCAGGGCCTGCGGGGACATGTCCACCAGCTCGATCTGGTCGGCCCGGCGGACGACCTCGTCGGGCACGGTCTCGCGCTGGCGCACCCCGGTGATCGACTCGACCACGTCGCCCAGCGACTCCAGGTGCTGGATGTTGACCGTGGAGACCACGTCGACGCCGGCCGCGAGCAGTTCCTCCACGTCCTGCCAGCGCTTGGCGTTGCGCGAGCCGGGGACGTTGGTGTGGGCGAGCTCGTCGACGAGGGCGACGGCGGGGGCGCGGCGCAGTACGGCGTCCACGTCCATCTCGGTGAAGACGGCGCCCCGGTGCTCCAGCTCCCGGCCGGGGACGCGCTCCAGGCCGTGCAGCATGACCTCGGTGCGGGGTCTGCCGTGGTGTTCGACGTGGGCCACGACGCAGTCGGTGCCGCGCTCGACGCGCCGGTGCGCCTCGGAGAGCATCGCGTAGGTCTTGCCCACGCCCGGTGCGGCGCCGAGGTAGATCCGAAGCTTGCCGCGTGCCATGGCCCCATTGTCTTCCGGTGTCCGCTCCCCCGTCCGGCGTCGACCTTACGGCCAACGATGCGGACAAAGCGGGCGGGGGGCCACCGCACCGGGGCGCTTTGACACAACCCTGACGCGCACGGGGACCCGGACACCCGGGGCCCGGGCACACGGAAGGGGCCGTACCCCCGGGGGAGTACGGCCCCTCGCTCGTCGTACCAGTCGTACCGCCGGTCAGCGCACCTCGGTGATCTCCGGGCCGCGCTGGAGCTGGCCCATGCCGCCGGAGAAGCGGGAGCCCTCCTCCTGCTGGACGTTCTCGGGGACCATCTGGGCGTCGTTGGGCAGCTTGAGGACGATCGGGTCGCGCGGGGCCATCGGACCCTCGCCGCGGACCACGACCGTGTCCCGGAAGATCTGCTCGAGAAGCCCCGCGGCCTGCGGCTGCACCGCGCCCTGGCCGGAGATCACACCGCGCAGGAACCAGCGCGGTCCGTCCACGCCGACGAAGCGCACGACCTGGAAGCCGCCGGTGCCGTCGGGCAGCTGGACCGGGACCTGCGCGCGCAGTTCCCAGCCGAGCGGGCCCTCGACCTCGTCGATGATGCCGCCCTGCTGGGTGATGCCGCCCGCGATCTCCTCGCGGACCTCGCCCCAGATGCCCTCGCGCTTGGGGGCGGCGAAGGCCTGCAGCTGGATGGCGCTGTCCCGCAGGACGACGGTCGCGGCGACGATCGCGTCACCGGCGACCTCGACGCGCAGCTCCATGCCGTCCACACCCGGCACGAACAGGCCGCCGAGATCGACACGGCCCTCGGCCGGGTCGCGTACCTCGGTGGAGTCCCAGGGTCCGTCGGGCCGCGGCTCGGGTTCGAGGCGCACGCGCTCACGGTCTCCGTCCGCCTCGGTGCCGACGCTGTCGACGACCTGCTCGGCCTCGCCGGCCGCGCCCTCGGCGGCACCCTTCTTGTTGCGACGTCCGAACACGTCACTGTCCTTCCCGGTCGGATACGACCGAAGCGTATCGATTCCCACCCGTCGGGCCGCCGTCGGCGGACCGACCCTCTGTGCCGCTGTCGTCGTCCACGGAGGCATGGCCTCCGGTGGACCCGAAGCCCCCCTCGGCGCGTACCGAGGCGGGAAGTTCCGCGACCTCCTGGAAGCGGACCCTCTCGACCTGCTGGACGACCAGTTGGGCAATCCGGTCGAAGCGTTCGAACCGCACGGTCTCGCGCGGATCGAGGTTCACCACGATTACCTTGATCTCTCCACGGTACCCGGCATCCACCGTCCCGGGGGCGTTCACGAGCGCCACACCGCAGCGGGCGGCCAGGCCCGAACGGGGGTGCACGAAGGCCGCGTACCCCTCGGGGAGCGCGATCGCGATGCCCGTGGGCAGTACGGCGCGCTCTCCGGGGCTCAGTTCGCGGGGCTCGGTGGTGCGCAGGTCGGCCCCGGCGTCTCCGGGGTGCTCGTACGCCGGGAGGGGGACGTCGGGGTCGACGCGGCGGATACGGACGTCCAGCGGGGCGGTCCGGTCGGTGTTCACGGGTTCACCTCGAAGGCGCGGGTACGGCGGATCTGGTCCGGGTCGCTCATGGCGGCCCTGATCTCCTCCTCGCGGCCGTGGTCGACGAAGTGGTCGACCTTGACCTCGATGAAGAGGGCGTCGGCACGGACGGCGACGGGGCCCTCGGGGCCGCCGATGCGGCCGGTGGCGGTGGAGTAGATCTTCCGTCCGGCGACGGCGGTGACCTCGGCCTCCAGATGGAGCGTGGTGCCCACGGGGACGGGCCGTACGAAGTCCGTCTCCAGTCTGCCGGTGACGGCGATGGTCCGCAGCAGCCAGTTCAGGGAGCCCAGCGTCTCGTCCAGGGCGGTGGCGAGCACCCCGCCGTGCGCGAGGCCGGGGGCGCCCTGGTGGGCGGGCTGGACGGTGAACTCGGCGGTCAGCGAGACGCCGTCGCCCGCGCGGGCCTCCAGGTGCAGCCCGTGCGGCTGCCCGGGCCCGCATCCGAAACAGTGTTCGTAGTGGGTGCCCAGCGGTTGGCCGGGGGCGGGCGCGTCGGGGTGCCGTACGGGGCGCACCGCGTCGGCGGGCGGCTCAAGGGCTGGGGAACTACCACTCACAGGCGCAGACCTTACCCGGCCGCCCGGTGCCCGGCGTCGGCGTGCCAAGCTTGGCTCCATGCAGCTTGCCGCCACCCCCTACGAAGAACGTCTGACCGCCCCCCGCTCGTGGTGGCTGATCAGCTTCCTCGTGGGTGTCTCCTTCGCCCTGATCCTGCTTCCCTTCGGCGTGCTGCCGCTGCTCGGAGGGCTGGTCGGGGGCACCGCCGTGGCGGCGGTGATGGCGAGCGCGTACGGCTCCCAGCGCATCCGGATCGTGGGCGACGCGCTGATCGCGGGCGAGGCGAGGATCCCGGTGTCCGCGCTCGGTGCCAGCGAGGTCCTCGACGCGGAGGAGGCGCGGGCCTGGCGGACCTACAAGGCGGACACGCGCGCGTTCCTGCTGCTGCGCGCGTACATCCCGACGGCGCTGCGCGTGGAGGTCACCGACCCGCAGGACCCGACGCCGTACCTGTACCTGTCGACGCGGGAGCCGGAGCGCCTCGCGGCGGCCATCGAGGCGGCGAAGACGGCCGAGAGCGCGGCCTGAGGTCAGCTCTTCGGGTTTCCCGGCGCCCCGGGGTCCTCGGGCGTCTCCTCGATCCGTACGGGGTGTTCGGGCTGGTCCAGCGGGGGCTGCGCGGCCAGCTCGTCCCAGGGGACCTGGACGGTGCGCAGATCGGCCCGGACGCGGTCGGCGAGCCTTCTGGTGTCCCGGCGGTTCATGACCGCGCCGACGGCGGCGCCCACCATGAAGGGCGTCAGGTTGGGCAGGTTGCGGACCATGCGCTTCATGATCTGCTGGCGCAGTTCGCGTTTCATGCGGCCGCCCAGGGCCGCGTCGATGGTCGACGGCTTCATCACGTCGATGCCGCGCTCTCCGGACCAGGAGCCCAGATACGCGGTGCTGCGGGCGCCGAGGCCGCCGGGGGCGCGCTGCCCGTACACCTCGTGGAGCTCGGCGATGAGCTTCAGCTCGATCGCGGCCACCGCGGTGATCTCCGCGGCGAGTTCGGTCGGCAGGGCAGGGGGTACGGGCAGCATGGCCGCCGCTCCGACTCCGGCGCCGACGGTGGAGGTGGCTTTCGCGGCGCCCGCCACGAGCTTGTCCGCGAGCTGTTCGGGCCCGAGGCCAGGGAACTGCCGCCGCAGCGTCGCGAGGTCCCGTACGGGGACGCGCGGGGCGATGTCGATGATCCGGTCCGCGACGTAGGCGATGCCCGCGCGGGCGTGGCCGCCGCCCCGGCGTGCGCCTTCGCGCGCCAGATGACGGGCCTTGCCGCGGATCGCCGCGGCCCGTGGGTGACGGACCGGTGCGTCATGGCCGGTGTCATGACCGGTGTCGGGGCCGGCGGACTCCCCCGTCCCGGCCCGCGGAGCGTGGCGCTCCGCCGGTGGTTCGAGCGAGGCTCCCGCTTCCGGTGAGCCCCGCTCGTGGTCACGCGTGCCGTGCGAGCCGCCGAACGGCCCTTTGTCCGCTCCCGGGAACCGGAAACGGCGCTTCCGCGGAGGGGTCGAGCCAGTCACGGCCGACCCGTCCTCAGTCGCAGTCGCGGCAGATCGGCTGGCCGTTCTTCTCGCGGGCCAGCTGGCTGCGGTGGTGGACGAGGAAGCAGCTCATGCAGGTGAACTCGTCCTGCTGCTTGGGCAGCACACGGACGGCCAGCTCCTCGTTGGAGAGGTCGGCGCCGGGCAGTTCGAGGCCCTCTGCGGCCTCGAACTCGTCGACGTCCACCGCGGAGGTGGACTTGTCGTTCCGCCGGGCCTTCAGCTCTTCGAGACTGTCCGAGTCGACGTCGTCGTCGGTCTTGCGTGGAGTGTCGTAATCGGTTGCCATGGTCGCTCTCCCCCTCTGGGTGTCTGCGGTGTCTTCAGCGCACGTAACGCGTGAGAGGCCGGACTTGTGCCCGACCTGAGGCGGAGATTTTGCCTCACATCAAGGTCTGTTACTCAATCGACACCCAACCCGATCCCTCAAGAGTGATCGGCTTGGCTGGCGGTGAGGACCGTACACGGTTGGAATGCCGCACCTCAAAGGCGCCTCATCGTGTACTTCCCGTGATCAGGAGGGCTGAAAACCCGGACTTTCCAGGCTTTGTAGCCCACTTCTTGATCACGTTCAGTACATGGCCGGAAATCCACACATGTGATTGATCACACAGGGACAACCCCGGCAGGGTGGTGGAAAATTCCGCGCGAAGCGAACAATCTCCGGGCGTGCCGGATACCCGCTCACAGCGGCAGGGTGACGCGCATCACCAGCCCTCCGCCCTCGCGCGGCCGGGCCGCGATATGACCGCCGTGCGCGCGGGCCACGGACCGGACGATGGACAGCCCGAGCCCCACGCCCTTGTCGCTGCCCGTGCGCTCGGTACGCAGCCGCCTGAAGGGCTCGAAGAGGTTGTCGATCTCGTACGCCGGGACCACGGGCCCGGTGTTGGAGACGGTCAGCACCGCCTGGTTGTGCTCGGTGTCGGTGGTGACCTCGACCCAGCCGTCCTCCGGGATGTTGTACCGCACCGCGTTCTGCACGAGGTTCAGCGCGATGCGCTCCAGGAGCACGCCGTTGCCCAGCACCACCGCGCGCTTCTGCTCGCCGCGGATCTCGACGCCCTTGGCGTCCGCCTCGGCGCGCACCTGGTCGACGGCCTGCCCGGCGACCTCGGCGAGGTCCACGGGCCCGCGCTCGACGATCTGGTTGTCGCTGCGGGCGAGCAGCAGCAGGCCCTCGACGAGCTGCTCGCTGCGTTCGTTGGTGGCGAGCAGGGTCTTGCCGAGCTGTTGCAGCTCCACGGGCGCGCCCGGGTCCGAGAGGTGGACCTCCAGGAGCGTGCGGTTGATCGCCAGCGGGGTGCGCAGCTCGTGGGAGGCGTTGCCGACGAAGCGCTGCTGGGCGGTGAAGGCCCGTTGCAGGCGTTCCAGCATGTCGTCGAAGGTGTCCGCCAGCTCTTTGAGCTCGTCGTCGGGGCCGTCCAGCTCGATCCGGCGGGACAGGTCCGAGCCGGCCACCTGGCGCGCGGTGCGGGTGATCCGGCCGAGCGGGGACAGGACGCGGCCCGCCATGGCGTAGCCGAACGCGAAGGCGATCACGGCGAGGCCGAGCAGGGCGAGCAGCGAGCGGCTGAGCAGCTCGTCGAGGGCGACCTGGCGCTGCTGGTCGACGCACCGGCTGATCACGTCGTTGAACTCCTGGAGCGACAGGCTGTTGGCGTTGATCGCCGGACAGTTGTCGCTGGAGACCTTCAGCGGCGGCTGGAAGCTGACGATCTTGAACAGCGGCTGGTTGCCGGAGCTGATCGCCTGCGCGGCCAGGAGGTAGATGATCGACAGCAGCAGGATGCCGGCGATCAGGAACATGCCGCCGTACAGCAGGGTCAGCCGTATGCGGATGGTCGGGCGCAGCCATGGGAAGGGCGGCTGGGGGCGGCGGGGGTCCCAGGTGGGCTTCGGGGGCGTCTGGGGCGGCGCGGGGGTGGTGGCCATGGGGGATCAGATCCGGTAGCCGGAGCCGGGCACGGTGACGATGACGGGAGGCTCGCCGAGTTTGCGGCGCAGCGTCATCACGGTCACCCGGACCACGTTGGTGAACGGGTCCGTGTTCTCGTCCCAGGCCTTCTCCAGCAGCTGCTCGGCCGAGACGACCGCGCCCTCGCTGCGCATCAGCACCTCCAGGACGGCGAACTCCTTCGGCGCGAGCTGGACCTCGCGGCCGTCGCGGAAGACCTCGCGGCGGTTGGGGTCGAGCTTGATCCCGGCGCGCTCCAGGACCGGCGGCAGGGGCACGCTGGTGCGGCGGCCGAGCGCGCGTACGCGCGCGATCAGCTCGCTGAAGGCGAAGGGCTTGGGCAGATAGTCGTCGGCGCCGATCTCCAGGCCCTCGACACGGTCGCTGACGTCACCGGAGGCGGTGAGCATGAGCACGCGGGTGGCGATGCCCAGCTCCACGATCCGGCGGCAGACGTCGTCGCCGTGCACGAGGGGGAGGTCGCGGTCGAGGACGACCACGTCGTAGTCGTTGACGCCGATGCGTTCCAGGGCGGCCGCACCGTCGTACACGACGTCGACGGCCATGGCCTCCCGGCGCAGTCCGGTGGCCACCGCATCGGCGAGCAGCTGCTCGTCCTCGACGACGAGTACGCGCACGTCGCTTGTCCTTCCTCATGCCCGCCCACGCGCGCCGGGGCGCGGGCGGGCGGGGGGTCCGTGGGATTGTGCCCTCCATCCTGCCCTTTTCGGCCATAAGTCGGCGGTAAGCCGAGGACGGTCGCCGCAGGTACGGCGGTCGGGGGGCGGGAAAGCGGGATTTTCTGCGGCGCCGGAGGTTTCCCGGGCGAGCAGCGGGGGGAGGACGGCTTTACACCCCGCGATCACGCTCCGCATGTGCCGAGGCACCATGCGGTCACTCCGCGATCAGCCCCGGCGGAGCGGGCGCGGGTGTCCGGCACCGCAGCCGCCCCGGCAGGGCTGTGCCGGGCATCCGCGGGCCACGTGATCGCCCCTTCCCTACCGGCACACCCCCGTGCCACCGACCCACGACCCAGGACGAGGGGGCGCAGCATGGACGCTTTCACCGCAGGACTTCTGCAGCGCATAAAGACGACCGAGTCCGACCTGTCGCGCGCTCGTGACGAGGGCGACGACTTCCTCGCCGAGGTGGAGCAGGGAGAGCTGGACGACCTGCGCCGTCTCGCGGCCGAGCACGGCGTGGAAGTCGCCGTGTCACAGCACTGACCGACCCCGTGACGCGTGGGGGCCCCGGCGGATCGGATCCGCCGGGGCCCACACGCGTCACGGGTCGGACGCCGGTCAGTCGTGCCAGGCGCCGAAGTCCTCCAGGAGGGGCTGGAGGGCCTCGAAGACGGCCGGGGTGGCCGCGAGGGCGAGGGCGGGTGACTCGGGCCCTCCGGGGCGTCCACCGGTCACGGCGCCCGCCTCACGGGCGATGAGGGCACCGGCCGCGTAGTCCCACGGGTGGAGTCCGCGCTCCCAATAGCCGTCGAGCCGGCCCGCGGCCACGTCGCACAGCTCGATCGCCGCCGAGCCGCCGCGCCGGATGTCCCGGAGCAGCGGGAGCAGCCGGGCGGCCACCTGGGCCTGGTGGGTGCGGACCTCGGTGACGTAGTTGAAGCCGGTCGAGACGAGCGCCTGGTCCAGCGGCGCGGCCGGGCGGCAGGCGAGGGCTCGCTCGCCCTCCCAGGCGCCGGTGGCGAAGGCGCCGCCGCCGCGCACCGCGTGGTACGTCTCGCCGCGCATCGGGGCCGCGACGACGCCGACGACGGTCTCGCCGTCCAGTTCGGCGGCGATGGACACGGCCCAGGTCGGCAGGCCGTAGAGGTAGTTCACCGTGCCGTCGAGCGGGTCGATCACCCAGCGGACCCCGCTGGTGCCCTCGGCGGCGGCGCCCTCCTCGCCGAGGAAGCCGTCGTCGGGGCGGTGCCCGGCGATCAGGCCGGTGATCAGCTTCTCCGCGGCGATGTCCATCTCGGTGACGACGTCGATGGGGCTGGACTTGGTCCTGGCCACGGCGAGGTCGGCCGGGCGGCCGTCCCGCAGCAGCTCACCGGCGCGGCCGGCGGCCTCCAGGGCGATGCCGAGCAGGCCGTCGAGCAGGTCGGGGTGCGGGGTCGTCACGTGGCTCCTCACGCGTAGGGGCTGTCGGCGCCGGCGGCGGCCGGGCGCGGGGCGCGGGCCGGGCAGCAGCCGACGGGGCAGAGGTCGTGGCTCGCGCCGAGGGAGCCGAGCGCGCACGGGGTGACCTTCTCGCCGCGCTCGGTGGCGGCGCGCTCCTCGATCAGCTCGCGCACGGCGGCGGCGAAGCGCGGGTCGGCGCCGACCGTGGCCGAGCGACGCACCGGCAGGCCCAGCTCGGCCGCCTTGGCGGTGGCCTCGGTGTCGAGGTCGTAGAGGACCTCCATGTGGTCCGAGACGAAGCCGATGGGCGCCATGACGACGGCGGGGACCCCGGCCGCGTGCCGCTCCTCCAGGTGGTCGCAGATGTCCGGCTCCAGCCAGGGGATGTGCGGGGCGCCGGAGCGGGACTGGTAGACGAGCTGCCAGGGGTGGTCCACGCCGGTGCGCTCACGCACCGCGTCGGCGATCAGCCCGGCGACCTCCAGGTGCTGGCGGACGTAGGCGCCGCCGTCCCCGTGGTCCTCGACGGGACCCGAGGTGTCGGCGGCGGTGAGCGGGATGGAGTGCGTGGTGAAGGCGATGTGGGCGCCGTCGCGGACCTCCTCGGGGAGGTCGGCGAGGGCGCGCAGCACGCCCTCGGTCATGGGCTCGACGAAGCCGGGGTGGTTGAAGTAGTGCCGCAGCTTGTCGACCTTGGGGGGCGTCAGCCCCTCCGCCTCCAGCGTGGCGAGCGCGTCGGCCAGGTTCTCGCGGTACTGGCGGCAGCCGGAGTACGACGCGTAGGCGCTGGTGGCGAGCACCAGGACGCGGCGGCGGCCGTCGGCGGTCATCTCGCGCAGGGTGTCGGTCAGATACGGCTGCCAGTTGCGGTTGCCCCAGTAGACCGGCAGGTCCAGGCCGTGCTCGGCGAAGTCCTTGCGCAGGGCGTCGAGCAGCGCGCGGTTCTGCTCGTTGATCGGGCTGACGCCGCCGAACAGGAAGTAGTGCTGCCCGACCTCCTTGAGGCGTTCCCTCGGGATGCCGCGCCCGCGCGTCACGTTCTCCAGGAACGGGACCACGTCGTCGGGGCCCTCGGGGCCGCCGAAGGAGAGCAGGAGGAGGGCGTCGTAGGGACCGGCGTCCGGCGGGGGGACATCGAGCGCGTCTGGCATGTCTCCGATCCTGCCACCAGGCACCGACAGCTGGGAAAACGGGCCGGGGCCGCCGCCCCGTGTCCCGCGCTGACCTGGTGCGTTAGGGTTGCCTAACTCGTAAGCTGTATGCGCCCCTTTCACGCCTTACAGCTCGACAGCGCGACCGTCCGCACTTCCGCAGGACCGCCCGCACCGGACAACGGAGACCGCCGTGCCCAGCCCCTACCGCGCCCTGTTCGCCGAGCCCGGCACCAAGGGTTTCGCCGCCGCCGGTCTCGTCGGCCGGATGCCGCTGTCCATGATGGGCATCGGCGTGATCACGATGATTTCGCAGCTCACCGGGCGCTACGGCCTCGCGGGCGCGCTCACGGCCACCATCGCGCTGTCCGCCGCCCTGATCGGGCCGCAGATATCCCGGCTGGTGGACCGGCACGGGCAGCGCAGGGTGCTGCGCCCGGCCACCATGGTCGCGCTGAGCGCCGCCACCGGACTGCTGCTGGCCGCGCACCTGGGCTGGCCGGACTGGACGCTGTTCGTGTTCTGCGCGGCGATCGGCTCGGTGCCGAGCCTCGGCGCGATGGTCCGCGCCCGCTGGGCGGCGCTGTACGGCGGCACCCCGAAGCTGCACACGGCGTACTCGTTCGAGTCGGTCGTCGACGAGGTGTGCTTCATCGTCGGCCCGATCGTCTCGGTGGGCCTGTCCACGGCCTGGTTCCCGGAGGCGGGCCCGCTGCTCGCGGGCTGCTTCCTGGCCGTCGGCGTCTTCTGGCTGACCGCCCAGCGGGCCACCGAGCCGGTGCCGCACCCGCGCGACGAGAACCACGTCGGCGGCAGCGTGCTGCGCTCGAAGGGGCTCCAGGTGCTGGTGGCCGCCTTCACGGCGACGGGCACCATCTTCGGCGCGGTGGACGTGGCGACCGTGGCCTTCGCCGAGGAGCGCGGACACAAGGCCGCGGCCAGCGTGGTCCTCGCCGTGTACGCGGCCGGTTCCTGCACGGCCGGGCTGGTCTTCGGCCTGCTGCGGTTCGCCGGGCGGCCCGAGCGCCGGTGGGTGCTGGGCCTGGCGACGATGGCCGTGAGTATGATCCCCCTCCTACTGGTCGGGAACCTGCCGCTCCTGGCCGTGGCGCTGTTCGTGGCGGGGCTGTCCGTCGCACCGACGATGATCACGACGATGTCCCTGATCGAAGAGCACGTACCTCGCGCGAACCTCACCGAGGGCATGACCTGGGTGGGTACCGGCCTCGCCGTCGGTGTCGCGCTCGGCTCGTCCGCGGCCGGCTGGGTGATCGACGCCGCCGGGGCACGCGCCGGGTACGGGGTTCCGGCCGCCGCCGGAGCCGTCGCGGTCGCGGTCGGGTTCCTCGGGTACCGCCGGCTGAGCAGGCCGGCCGCGGGTCGGGGAGGCACCGTTGAGCAGCACGGCGAGCGGGAAGCACGGCACGTGGCGTAACTGGGGCGGCAATGTGACCGCCCGTCCGGCCCGGGAGGCGACTCCGGCCTCGGTGGAGGAGCTGGCGGCCGAGGTACGCAGGGCAGCCGAGGAGGGGCTGCCCGTCAAGGCGGTGGGCTCGGGCCACTCGTTCACGTCCATAGCCGCGACCGGCGGGGTGCTGATACGGCCCGGACTGCTGGCCGGCATCCGGGAGATCGACCGCACGACGATGACGGTCACCGTCGAGGCGGGCACCCCGCTCAAGCGGCTCAACGCGGCCCTGGCGCGCGAGGGCCTGTCGCTGGCCAACATGGGCGACATCATGGAGCAGACCGTGGCCGGGGCAATCAGCACCGGCACCCATGGCACGGGCCGCGAGTCGGGCTCGATCGCGGCGCAGATCACCGCGCTCGAACTGGTCACCGCCGACGGCTCGGTGCTCACCTGCTCGCGGGAGGAGAACCCCGAGGTCTTCGCGGCGGCCCGGATCGGGCTCGGCGTCCTCGGGATCGTCACGGCCGTCACCTTCGCCGTGGAGCCGCTGTTCCTGCTGCACGCGCGCGAGGAGCCGATGCCGCTGGACCGGGTGCTGGCCGAGTTCGATCAACTCTGGGCGGAGAACGAGCACTTCGAGTTCTACTGGTTCCCGCACACCGGCAGCACCAACACCAAGCGCAACAACCGCAGCGCGGGCCCGGCGCGGCCGGTGGGGCAGCCGGCCGGCTGGTTCGAGGACGAGTTCCTCTCCAACGGCGTCTTCCAGGTGGCCCAGTGGGTCGGCCGCGCGGCGCCCGCGAGCGTCCCGGCCATCGCCCGGATCTCCAGCCGGGCCCTGTCCGCGCGCTCGTACACCGACATCCCGTACAAGGTGTTCACCTCGCCGCGCCGGGTGCGGTTCCTGGAGATGGAGTACGCGGTACCGCGCGCGGCCCTCGCCGGGACGCTCCGGGAGCTGAAGGCCGCGGTCGAGCGCTCGGGGCTGCGGGTCAGCTTCCCGGTGGAGGTGCGCACCGCCCCGGCCGACGACATCACGCTCTCCACCGCCTCGGGCCGGGACAGCGCGTACATCGCGGTCCACATGTACCGGGGCACGCCGTACCACGCCTACTTCAGCGCGGCCGAGCGGATCTTCACCGCGCACGAGGGGCGACCCCATTGGGGGAAGGTGCACACCCGTGACGCGGAGTACTTCGATCGGGTGTATCCGCGCTTCGGTGAGTTCAGGGAGTTGCGGAACCGGCTGGATCCGGAACGGCTGTTCCGGAACGACTACTCCCGGCGGATTCTCGGGGAGTAGGACTCGCGGCCGGGGCGTCCGTCGTGGGGGCCGGGGTGGTCGCCCCGGGGCTGGGCACGGCGTCCTGCTTCCCGTACCGGTCCGGGCTCCGGCTCGGGTCGGGGCTCGCCGGGCTCGTCGTACCGCTGCTTCCGGAGGGGGCGGTCCCGTCCGGGGAGGCCGTCCCGGCACCGGTGGACGGCGTCCAGGAGGGCGTGGGAGCCGGGGACTTGTGGTGGGAGGCGCTACGGCCGCCCACCGCGTCGCTGACCGTGGTGCCCCGGCCGCCGCTGAAACTGCTGCCGGAGACCAGCTCGTAGACGGTGATACCGGCCATGGTCACGCCGAAGACGAGCGCGGCCGCGACGAGCGGGCGCTTCCAGCTCTTGACCCGCGCCCGGTAGACGGTTCCCATGCCGAACTCCCCCGGCAGGACCGCCGTCTGACCGGCCGCCTGCGGCCTCGGACGTACGCCCTTGACCTCGCGCAGCTGCTCGCCGGTACGCCGGAAGACCTGCTGGAAGAGGGAACCGCCGCAGGTGGCCACCACACTGACGACCCCCGCGCCGAGGATCGTGCCGTACACCCCGAAGTAGGAGGCCAGCTTGGCCGCCACCACGGCGGCCAGCGCGCTGCCCGCCACCTGGGGCACGCTCAGGTCGAACCGCTTGCGACCCCTCTCGGGCGTCTCACCCATACCCGGAACCTGCCTGCCTTTCCCCTGCCTGACCGGCCTTGACCGGCTCTGTGCACGAGAGAGGGACGTACGGGCGAAACCTTTAGTTCCGTTTCGGGCCATTGCGTGAAGTTCGCCACGTTGACGACCGATCAGACCGACTCGCGCGCGGCCGAGACGCACCCCTTGTCAGAACTCGGGCGGCGCGCCAATCCACGCGAGTGGTCCGAATGGAGTACTGTTGCGAGCCCTGGGTCCGGTCTCCCACCAGGGTGTCCGGAGCCTGGCAGGACCGCCGGGAGGGGGCTACTTGCACAGGGTGATGGAGTTCGTCACTTAGCGTTGCGAACAGGTAACCGTGCCATAACGGCGAACTCGGGTCCGAGCCCGACACGCCGGGCAACTCGGCAAGGTTGTGGCAGGCTGCACCCGGGCAGGCCACACTCGACTAGCGGAAGCAGCGACGCACGTGACGTCGGCAGGCACCACCCGGGAGGTCCCCATGCCCGAACTGCGTGTCGTGGCCGTCTCGAATGACGGCACACGGCTGGTGCTCAAGGCTGCCGACGCGACGGAGTACACCCTTCCGATCGACGAGCGGCTGCGCGCCGCCGTGCGCGGCGACCGTCCCCGGCTCGGCCAGATCGAGATCGAGGTGGAGAGCCACCTCCGCCCCCGTGACATCCAGGCGCGGATACGAGCAGGGGCCACCGCGGAAGAGGTCGCCCAGCTCGCCGGCATCCCCGTCGACCGGGTCCGGCGCTTCGAGGGCCCCGTCCTCGCCGAGCGCGCCTTCATGGCCGAGCGCGCCCGCAAGACCTCCGTCCGCCGCCCCGGCGAGAACTCCGGCCCGCCGCTCGGCGAGGCCGTGCAGGAGCGGCTGCTGCTGCGGGGCGCCGAGAAGGACACCGTGCAGTGGGACTCCTGGCGCCGCGACGACGGCACCTGGGAGGTGCTGCTCGTCTACCGGGTCGCCGGTGAGACGCACACCGCGAGCTGGACCTACGACCCGCCGCGCCGCCTGGTCCAGGCCGTGGACGACGAGGCGCGCTCGCTGATCGGGGAGTCCGACGACCTCGCCTCGGCGGAGCCGAGCTTCCCGTTCGTCCCGCGCATCGCCCGGCTGCCGCGCGACCGCACGATGGACCGCGCCCTCGACCGGCCCGGCCTGCCCGCGCCGGCGCCGGAGTCCGACGAGGAGTCCACCGCCGGTGAACGCGACTCGCTGACCAGCCTGTTGGAGGCCGTACCCAGCTTCCGGGGCGACCTGGTGGTGCCGGAGCGGCCGCCCGAGACCGACGAGGAACCCCCCGAGGAGCCCGAGGCGGAGGAGCCCCCGGCGCCCGCCGCGTCGGCCGGTTCCGCCTACGCGGACGTGCTCATGCCCCGCTCGGTCGGCAGCCACCGCGACCGGCTCGTGGGCGCCACCGACCGCCAGGCCGAGGCCGACGGGGTGCGCCCCGGACGCCGGGCCGCCGTGCCCAGCTGGGACGAGATCGTCTTCGGCACGCGGCGCAAGAAGCAGGAGTAGCGGCGGGAGCAAACGGGTTGTACGACCGTTTGTGCGAATAGGTGTATCGCGGGGGCGTGTTCAGCGCGCCCCCGCTTCCGCGTGCTCGTTCCCTCGTGTCCCTACCGGGGGTCCGGCCCCGTAGCCACCGGACGGGACGGATCGGCGGACCACTCCGACCACGAACCGACGTACAGCGCCGCCGGGATGCCCGCGACCGCGAGGGCCAGCACCTCGTGCGCGCCCGAGACGCCCGAGCCGCAGTAGACGCCCACCGGGGCCTCGCCGGAGACGCCCAGCGCCTTGAAGCGGTCGCGCAGGTCGGCGGCGGGCAGGAAGCGGCCGTCGGGGCCCACGTTCTCCGTCGTCGGCGCCGACAGCGCGCCCGGGATGTGGCCGCCGACGCGGTCGATGGGCTCGACCTCGCCGCGGTACCGCTCCCCCGCCCGCGCGTCGAGCAGCACACCGACGCCCGCCAGTTCGGCGGCGGCGTCCGCGTCCAGAACGCCGGCCGCGGCGGGAGACGGCTCGAAGTCGCCCTCCGCCGGGGCGGGATGGTCGGTGGACAGCGGACCGTCCCAGGCCGTCAACCCGCCGTCGAGCACCTTCACGTCCGGGTGACCCGTCCAGCGCAGCAGCCACCAGGCGCGGGCGGCCGCCCACCCCTGCCCGCCGTCGTAGACCACGACGGGCCGCCCGGCGGACACTCCCGCACGGCGCATGGCCGCGCCGAACACCTCCAGGTCGGGCAGCGGGTGGCGGCCCTTCTCACCGGGTGTGGAGGCCAGTTCGCGGTCCAGGTCGACGTAGACGGCGCCGGGGATGTGCCCGGCCGTGTACGCGGCCCGCCCGTCGAAGGCGGGCGCCCCCGCCGCCTTGGCCGCGGAGAGCTGCCAGCGGACGTCCAGCAGCACGGGAGGCGCCTGCCCGGACAGCTCCTGGGCCAGCTCGGATGGGGAAATGATGACTGTCATGGGGTCCATCCATACGCCAGGGGTAGCCCCGGCGTCCAGGTACGGCTACTCTGCTCGGCCGGACGGACACGATCACGGGGCGTACGCGACCGGGCACGCATCGTGCGCCGGGCGCGTGCGCGGGAGGACGGCTGTTCCTCCGTACGGGACACCGGGCGCGTACGGCACACCCGACACCGGTTCCGCCCGGGCGTGCGCCCCCATCGGGTGACGCGCGCCCCTTCCGGGTGAGCGGACGCGACACGGCTCCTGTGCGGGGCCGGAGGGAGAGTGGCGGATGACCCAGGCACAGCGGGCGGCGGTTCCCCGGGCGTCACGTGCGCCCGGCGCACCCTGGCGGGTGAGCCTGCTGACACACCGGCCGGCGGCCGCCAAGGAGTTCTACGGGGCGCTGTTCGGCTGGGAGTTCGCGTCCGGGCCCGGCCGCCGGACGCGGGCGCTGCTGGACGGGCAGGAGGTGGCGGGTATCGGCCAATCCCCGCCGGACCGTCAGCTTCCGGCCGCCTGGACGCCGTTCTTCACCTCGTCCGACGTGGACGTGGCGGCCGGTCAGGTCCGGCTGTGCGGCGGCACGGTGGCCGTCGGCCCGCTCGACAGCGCCGGGGAGGGCCGCGCGGTGGTGGCGGCGGACCCGGCGGGCGCGGTCTTCGGCCTGCGCGAGGACAAGGGCGCCTCCCCGGCACCGGGCGACGACCGCCACGGCCTGCCGGTGTGGGCCGAGCTGATCACGTACGAGACCGAACGCGTCGTCAAGTTCTACGAGACGGTGTGCGGCTACGAACAGGATCCCGTCCCGCCCGGCCCCGGCCGGGTGACCCTGCGCGGCGACGGCCGCCCGGTGGCCGGGCTGCGCGGCGCGGGCCGGGCGGTGCCCCGCGACCGGGGCGCGCACTGGCTCACCCATTTCCGGGTCACGGACGTGGAGCGGGCACACGCACGGGTGACGGCGCTCGGCGGGCGGGTGCTGGAGGCGGTCCGGGAGGACGCGGCCGGGCGGGCGGCGACGGTGGCGGACCCGGAGGGGGCGGTCTTCGCGGTGCTTCAGCTTCCGGGGTGACGTCCGGCGGCGGCCGCCGCTGGCGTCGTCGTCATGTCGTGGCGCGGGCGCCGGGCTGTGCGGTGTCGTTCTCCTCCGGGGGCTCGGGGTGCTGGAGGTGTTGGGGACGCTGGAGGTGCTCGGGGTGCTCGGGGTGCTGGAGGTGCTCGGGGTGCTCGGGGTGCTCGGGGTGCCGCTTCGGGTCGCTCCGGCCGCCCGGGCGGTCCATCTCGCGCCACTCCGGGCGCAGTCCGGTCAGGTTCGTGGTGAGGAAGTACGCGGCCCCGCAGGCCAGCAGCACCGGTACGAGTCCGGTGGCGGTCACCACCGCCCCGGCGAGCAGACCGCCGAGCGGGATACCGGCCCAGGCCAGCGAGTCGCCGAGCGCGTTGACCCGGCCGAGCATCCGGCGCGGCACCCGTTCGAGGAGGACGGCGCCCAGCACCGGGTTGAGGAAGCCGGAGCCGAAACCGCTGACGGCGAAGACGGCGAGGATCACGCCCAGGGGCGCGTCGCCGGCGAGGACCAGGAATCTCGGGGCTCCCGCCAGGAGGAACCCGGTGAAGAACACCGCCCTGCGCGGCAGCCGGTGCGCGGCCATGGCGGCGATCAGGCTGCCGCCGACGGCTGCGGCTCCCAGCACGCTCCCGATGAGGCCGATCACGGTCGGCCCGTTGCCGGACTCCCTGGCCCAGACGGGCAGGAGGACCGTGGTGAACGCCGCGTCCAGCAGGTTGGTGACCGCCACCATGACGACGACGGTGAGCAGCAACGGCTCGCCGCGCAGGAAGGTGAAGCCCTCGCCGAACCGCCGCCAGTAGCCCGGCCGTCCGCCCCCGTCCCGCGGTGCGGCCTCCTCGGCCGCGCGACCCGTGCCCCGGGGCAGCGCCAGTGCGGTGATCACCGAACCGAGCGCGAAACAGCCCGCGTTGACGAAGAGTCCCGTCAGCGGGCCGGCCAGCGCCACCAGGGAGCCGCCGGCCACCGGGCCGACGGTCGCGGCGAGCCGTTCGGTCGTGCCGGACAGGCCGGTCGCCCGCTCCAGCGGCACCCCGCCGTGCTCGGCGGCCTCCGGGACCATGACCTCCTTGGCCAGGTCACCGGGGCCGCGGGCGGCGCCGATCACCGCGACCAGGGCCAACAGGAGCGGGAAGGACAGCACGTGCGGCGCGTGGAGCAGGGGCACCGCGGCGACGGCGGCCGCGCTGACCAGGTCCGTGCTCCAGGACACGACACGCGGTCCGGCCCGGTCCACCAGTGGCCCGGTGAACGCCTTGACCAGCACATAGGGGGCCATCTCGCAGAAGGCCACCAGTCCGGTCCGGGTGGCGCTGCCGGTGGTGACGAGGACGAACCAGGGCAGCGCCACGGCCGAGATCCGCGTACCGGTCAACGACACGGCCATGGCCGCCAGCACACCGCCCAGCGGCCGTAAAGACCGCTTGCCGCGCATGCCGTCGGCGACTTGGACGTCCTCCGTCATGACGGCTCCTCCCCCGTCGCCTCCCGGGGCGCGGGGGCGTCCAGCTCGGGGAGGAGGTGCGTGATCACGGCGACCCGTGCGGCGCCCTCGGGGGCCGTGGCCGCCTCCTCCGGTGTGTCGCGGCGGTACCGGCCGATGACGGCCCTCAACTCCTCGCGCAGCGCGAGGGCTTCGCCGGGGGTGAGCCGCAGGGCCGCGTCGCTCATGTCGAAGGTGTCCCGCCACTCGCGGGGCATCGTCAGCAGCTCGTTCAGCATCCGCTGGGTGCGCAGGGTGTAGGCGGCGGCGACGGACTGCAGGTAGGCGAGCGTGGCCTCGGGCTCCCGGTCGGCCAGGTCCCGGTCCTTGAGCTCCGTCACCTGATGCACCGAACGCCACCAGCGCTCCCGGGCGTTGCCGCGTTCCGTGTCCTCCTCGACGAAGCCGGCCGCGCCGAGCTGGCGCAAGTGGTAGCTGGCCGTACCGGAGTTGACGCCCAGTCGCTCCGCGAGCCGGGTGGCGGTGGAGGGGCCGTACTTCCGCAGCAGCCCGACCAGCTGCACCCGCACCGGGTGTGCCAGGGCGCGCAGCCCCTTGGCGTCGAGGACGACCGCGTTCACGTCGGTGTGCGGGCCGTCCGGCCCCGCGCTGATGTCAGCCATGCCGTGAACCCTAGACCGCAAAGACTTCTTCGCAAAGGGTTCTTCGCAAAGAAGTCTTTGTGGTCTGCGGGCCGGGACCCGCACAAGCCGGGCGGGCGAGGAGTCGCCCGCTCACGCCTCCCGGGCACGGGCATGGGAATGGGCGCGGGCCCGCTCTTCCCGCCGGCAGCGCCACACCTCCTCCGCGTACGGCAGGACCACGCCCGCCGTGACGATCGCGCCGATGGCCGCCAGGTACGCGGCCGGGAGCGGGGGCTCCTTGGGCAGCAGACGCCAGTCGTGCGGGCCCGGGCCGCCGTGGAGGGTCGCGCGGAGCTGGTCGGGGTGGAGGCAGGCGGTGACGGCGAGCGCGGTGAGGGGCAGTACCTCCAGGAAGGTGTGGAAGCGCTGCTCCACGGGGCGGATCTCGCGCCGGGCAGCGGCCGGGGAGGCGTCGTGGACGGCCGTGGCGCCCTGGACGACGGCCGCGCCGCCCATCACCGTGAGCACCAGCGGGTTGACCCGCGCGACCAGCCCGAGGACCACCGGCATCCCGGCCCCGGCCACCCTCAGCGCGTGCACCGCGGACTCCTCGGTGCCGCTGGTGCGCTCGATGTGCGTACGGCGGCGCAGCCACCAGTCCGCCGCCGCGGGCACCACCCACAGCGACAGGACGCCGAGCAGCGGGAACCGGTGGCCGGCGTGCTCCGCCTCGCCGGGGCGGGCCGTGTCCTGGGGATACGCCTCGGGGACCCGCGGGCCACCGTCGTGCCGCCGGTGCCGCCAGGCCGTACCCGCCGCCGCGAGGGACACCGCGCGCGGCACGTGCGGGACGTGCGGGACGACGTGGGGCGCCAGCCGGGCCGCCCGGTACGCGAACCGCGCCGGAGGGGGCCACGCCGAGCGGGGTACGTGACGGGCCACGCGGTACGCGAAGCGCGTCGTGCGCGGCAGCAGACGCAGGGCCATGGGAATCCTCCGTGTCGTCGCCGACCGGACCGGCCGGACCGCCGGACGTACCTTCGGGCCGCCCCAGTACCCGTTCCCCGGCGGGTGACACGACGCACGATCGCGCGCGTCCGGGGTACTCGGCACCTCGTCCGTACGCCCCCTCCCCCCGGCGAGGTGCCGCACATGCCCAGCAGCGACGACCGGCCGCGCGCCGCCGTGTTCGACGTGGACGGAACCCTCGTCGACACCAACGCCCTGCACGTGGTGACCTGGTGGGAGGCGTTCCGCCAGGCCGGGCACACGGTGACGGCGCACGACATCCACCGCTCGGTCGGGCTGCGGTCCGCCGACCTCGTCGCCCGGCTGCTCGGCGAGGAGCGGGCCCGCGAGGAGGCGGAGGCGCTCGGCGCGGCACACAAGGCGCTCTACGGCCAGTACTTCGGTCGGCTCGCGCCCCTGCCCGGGGCGGGGGACCTGCTGCGGCACCTGGCCGGGGACGGATGGCGGGTGGTGCTCGCCACCTCGGCGGGCGGGCAGGAGCTGTCCGCGCTGCGGCGCGCGCTCGACGCCGACGAGGCGATCACGGCCACCGCGAGCGCCGACGACGTGTCCGAGGGCAAGCCCCACCCCGAGCCGGTCGAGCAGGCGCTGGAGCTGGCGGGGGTGCCGGCGGAGGACGCCGTGTTCGTCGGGGACACCGTGTGGGACATGGGGGCGGGCACCCGTGCGGGGGTGCGGTGCGTGGCCGTGCTCTGCGGCGGCATCCCGCGCGCGGACCTGGAGGAGGCGGGCGCGGACAGCGTGTACGCCGACCCGGCCGCGCTGCTGGCCGCGCTGCGGGCGGGCGCGCGGTGGCCGACGGGGTGATGCCCGAGGTCAGCGGAGTGACGCCCGGGGTCAGGGGTACCCGCACGGAATGAAATGCCGGAATTGCCCGGCCTGCCTGGCGACCCCAGCCCCCGGAGGAGCCGTGCGCGAGGTGACCCCATGACCACCGCCCAGACCCTGACCGCCCCCGGGCGGCTGCGCTGCTGGGTTCCCCGGGGTGTCTACTCCCCCCAGTTCGACACGGGCCTGCTGCGCCGGGCCCTGCGCCGCGAGCGCATCGCCCCCGGCCGTACGGAGGTCCTGGACCTCGGCACCGGCAGCGGGCTGCTCGCCGTGGAGGCGGCCCGGCTGGGCGGCCGGGTGACCGCGGTGGACATCTCCTGGCGGGCGGTGCTGACGGCCTGGTGCAACGCGCGGCTGAACGGCCAGTCGGTCCGGGTGCGCCACGGCGATCTGGCCTCGGCGGTGCCGGGCCGCCGGTTCGACCTGGTGGTGACGAACCCGCCGTACGTCCCGGCGCCCGCCGCCGCTCCCCCGCGCGGCCCCGCCCGCGCCTGGGACGCCGGGGCGGACGGCCGCATGGTGATCGACCGCATCTGCGAGGCCGCGCCGGCGGTCCTGCGGCCCGCGGGCACGCTGTTGCTGGTGCACTCGCATCTGTGCGGTGTGGACGACACCCTGACCCGCCTCGCGGCGGCGGGGCTGTACGGCGAGGTCGTGGACCGCGCCCGGCTGCCCTACGGCCGCGTGCTGCGCTCCCGGCTGGCCTGGCTGCGCGAGCGCGGTCTGTCGGCGGAGGGCACGACCGAGGAGCTGGTGGTGATCCGTGCCGAACACGCCTGAACGCGCCCGCCGCGTCCGTGTCCGCGTCCAGCGCGAAGGACCGCTGCTGATCGAGGGGCCGGTGGAGGTGGTGGACGAGAGCGGCCGGGTGTCGGTGTCCGACCGCTTCCTGGTGGCGGTGTGCACCTGTCGCCGCAGCCGGATGTACCCCTGGTGCGACACCAGTCACCGCCGCCGTACCAAGCGGTGCGGGGAGGACCCGGCATGACGACGGCCCTCCTGCGCCCGCCCCCGCTCCCCACCGCACGCGGCCCCCTGTCGGCCGCCGTGCTGACCGCCCTGCGCGACGGCACGGAAACTCACGTACCCGTGCCGCCCGACCCCTACGGCGACGACCTCCAGCTGGCCCTGTACACGCTCTACGAACTCCACTACCAGGGCTTCGCCGGCGTACCCGAGCACCTGGAGTGGGACCCCGGTCTGCTGGCCCTGCGCGCCCGCCTGGAGGACGGTTTCCTGGAGGTCCTGCGCGCGGACGTACCCGTACGCCCGGACGACACCCCCGAGGCCGCGCTGGACGAACTCCAGGTGGAGCCCACCGACGGGAGCGGTGTCTCGTACTTCCTGCGGGATCACGGCACGCTCCGGCACGCGCGCGAGTACGCGGCGCTGCGCTCGCTGTACCACCTCAAGGAGGCCGACCCGCACGCCTGGGTCATCCCCCGGCTGCGCGGGCGGGCCAAGGCGGCGATGGTCGCGGTGGAGTACGACGAGTTCGGCGCGGGGCGCGCGGACGAGATCCACGCCCAGCTCTTCGCGGACCTGATGGCGGACCTGGGCCTGGACACCGCGTACGGGACGTACCTCGACGCGGCCCCCGCCGAGGCCCTCGCCACGGTGAACCTGATGTCCCTGTTCGGGCTGCACCGCTCGCTGCGCGGCGCGCTCGTCGGGCACTTCGCCACGGTCGAGGTGACCTCCTCCCCCGCCTCCCGCCGCCTGGCCCGGGCGCTGGAGCGGCTCGGCGCGGGCCCGGCGGCCGTGCGGTTCTACACCGAGCACGTCGAGGCGGACGCCGTGCACGAGCAGGTCGTACGGCACGACGTGGTCGCGGGCCTGCTGGAGCACGAGCCGCACCTCGCCGGTGACGTGGTGTTCGGCGTCCGCGCGACGACGTATCTGGAGGACCGGCTGGCGCAGCGGCTGCTCGGCGCGTGGCGGGCGGGCGGTACGGCGCTGCGGTCCGGCTACTCGGAGTCGGCCGGGGCCGGCTGAGCCAGGTCCGCCGTCCACTTCTCCTCGATGCGGGCGACCTTCCAGATGACCAGGGCGAGGATCCAGGTGAGGAAGAACAGGCCGACGATGACGTAGCCGATGATGTTGAGGTCCAGGCCGGAGACCCAGTCCCAGAAGGCGCCGTGGAGGTGGGCCTTCTCGGCGATCAGGCCGAGGAGTTCGACCGTGCCGATGATCAGGGCGACGGCGACGGACAGGCCGGTGATCGTGAGGTTGTAGTAGACCTTGCGGACCGGCTTGGAGAAGGCCCAGCCGTAGGCGAAGTTCATGAACGAGCCGTCGATGGTGTCGAGCAGGCACATGCCCGCCGCGAACAGCACCGGCAGGCACAGGATCGCGTACCAGGGCAGCCCGGAGGCCGCGCCCGAACCGGCGAGGACGAGCAGGGCGATCTCGGTCGCGGTGTCGAAGCCGAGGCCGAAGAGCAGGCCGAGCGGGTACATCTGCCAGGGCTTGGTGATCGACTTCATCAGCCGGCCGAGGATGCGGTTCATCAGGCCGCGGTTGTTGAGCTGCTCCTCGAGGGCGGCCTCGTCGAAGTGGCCGCCGCGCATCTGCCGGAAGACCTTCCAGATACCGGCGAGGATCAGCAGGTTGATGATCGCGATGACGTAGAGGAAGACACCGGAGACGGTGGTGCCGATCCAGCCGGTGACGCTGTGCAGGGTGGAGTCGTCGTTCTCGACCGGTCCCGCGAGCGCCTTCACGCCCAGCGAGAGCAGGAAGGCCAGCGCGAAGACGATGCTGGAGTGGCCGAGCGAGAACCAGAAGCCGACCGAGAGCGGGCGGCGCCCCTCGTTCATCAGCTTGCGGGTGGTGTTGTCGATGGCCGCGATGTGGTCGGCGTCGAAGGCGTGCCGCATGCCGAGGGTGTACGCGGTCACGCCGATGCCGATGCCGAACGTCTTCGTGCCCAGGCTGTAGTGCTCCGGCGCGACGATCCACACGAGCGTGAACCACCCGATGACGTGCAGCGCCACGATGAAGGCGGCCATGCCCCCGAGACTCGCCCATTCCCTGCGGCTCATCGAGGCGCGGACGCGGTGCCAGGATATGGCGCGTCCGGTGGTGGGGCGGGTGAGCACGGGATCGGGCGGGACGGTCATGGGGAGGCGGGCCTCGCTTTCTCGGCTGTGGAGCTTCGGGCACGTGAAAGTGCCCAGCCTCCAGGTTTCTGCACATTGCTTGCAACTACAAGCTGAGAGCGGAAAGCCTGTCCCAGGTTTGGGTCAACCGCAGGGAAAGCGGCGCGTCGCGGCCGGCTGCCGGGGCCCTCGGTCAGTCCGCCAGGCGCACTCCGAAGGTGCCGGCCAGGCCGTCGGCGCCGGTCTCGGTCACGTGGACGACGCGGGGGCTGGCGCCGTAGCGCAGCCAGCGCAGCGCGAAGAGCCGTGCCGTCAGCGCCGCGCCCACCGCCCCGGCGAGGTGATGGCGCTGCTCGCTCCAGTCCACGCAGTAGCGGATCGGGGGACGGCGGGCCGGCAGCCGGGTCAGGTCGACGCCGAACCGGCCCAGTGCCCGCCGGCCGGTCTCGGTGAGCCGGTAGTCGGCGTCGTGTCCGTATCCGGCCGCGCCGTCGCGCACCGCCTCGGCGGGCCGGTGGGTGCCGTCGTGCCCGGCGAGCAGCCCGCCCTGGAGCAGGGAGTCCAGCAGGGCCACGCCCAGCCGCCCGGCGAGATGGTCGTAACACGTGCGCGAACGGCGCAGGGCGCCGGCGGTGCTGCTCTCCCGCAGCGAGGTGACCGGGAGGGGCGGCGCGATGACGGCCAGCGCCTCCAGGGCGAGGCTGATGTCGGGGCCGGCCAGACGGTAGTACCGGCACCGGCCCGCGCTTTCCACGCGGACCAGACCCGCTGCGACGAGTTTGCCCAGATGCGCGCTCGCCGTCGCGGCGCTCACGCCCGCCTCCGCGGCGAGCAGCCCCGCGGGCAGGGCGCGGCCGTCACCGAGCGCCTTCAGCATCCGGGCGCGGGAGGGGTCGGCGATCAGGGCGGCGGCGCGGGCGATGTCGGGCTGGTGGTGAACCCGGTCGCGGCGCAGGCCGGTTGTCGTCCTGGTCATGCGGCAAGCGTAGGGCGGCGACATTTCGACACGTGACGAAGTTTCGCGCCCCGAGACTGCGACACATGACCTCCACGGACCCCTCCTTCTCTCCCGCGCGCACCCCCGTCGCCGCCGGTCCGCCGCCCGGCCGGCCTGCGCTGGCGCTGCCGCCGCTCATCGCGCTGAGCCTCGGCCACTTCCTGGTGATGCTCGACGTCACGGTGGTGAACGTGGCCGTGCCGTCCGTCCAGGACGCGCTGGGCGCCGGTCCGTCGGCCATGCAGTGGATCGTCGACGGCTACAGCGCCTTCTTCGCCGGACTGCTGCTGCTCGGCGGCGGGCTCGGTGACCGTTTCGGACACCGCGGGCTGTTCCTCGTGGGCCTCGGGGTCTTCGCGGCCGCCTCGGTGGGCTGCGGGGCGGCGTTCTCGGCGCCGGTCCTGATCGTGGCCCGGCTCGCCCAGGGCGCCGGGGCCGCGCTGCTGGTCCCCGCGTCGTTCGCCCTGGTGCGGGCCGCCTACCCCGACCGGGTCCAGCGTGCCCGGGCGGTCGGCTACTGGGGGCTCGTCTCGGCGGTCGCCTTCGGCGGTGGGCCCGTGGCCGGCGGGCTGCTGGTCGCGGGCTTCGGCTGGCGTGCGGTGTTCTGGGTGAACGTGCCCGTGGCCGCGGTGGCGGCGCTGCTGACCGTACGTCACGTGCCGGACCCCGGCCGTGGGGTCCGGACCGGCCGCATGGATCCGGCCGGCCTGGTGCTCGGCGTGACCGGGCTGCTCGGCGTGGCGGGCGCGCTCAACGAGGCGGGCACCGCGGGGTGGCTCTCGCCCAAGGTGCTGGCGCTGTTCGCGGGGGGTGCGGTGTCCCTGGCCGCCTTCGCCGTGGTCGAGCTGCGGCTGGAGCGGGGCGCCGCCCTGCGCCCGGAGGGCAGGCGGCCGCTGCTGCCGCTGTCGCTCTTCCGCGAGGTCCGGCTCACCACGACGAACCTCGTCGGGCTGCTGCTCAGCTTCGGCTACTACGGACTGCTCTTCGCCGCCGCGCTGTACTTCCAGCAGGAACGTCATCTGAGCCCGCTGAGCACGGGCTTCGCCCTGCTGCCGTCGGTCTGCATGGGCTTCCTCGCGGCGCCGCTGTCGAGCCGGCTGACCGCGCGCGGCGGGCCGTATCCGCCCATGGCCGGTGCGCTGCTGCTCGGCAGCGCCGGTTTCCTGGGCTGGCTGGCGGCCGGGCCCGGCACCCCCTACCCCGTGCTGCTCTTCGCGCTCATGGCCACCGGCCTGGCGACACCCGTCACCGTCGTGGCCGCCACCGTGGCCGTCATGGAGGCGAGCCCCGCGGACAAGGCGGGCGTGGCGTCGGCGGTGTTCAACGTCTCCCGCCAGGTGGGCAGCGCCGTGGGCGTGGCCCTCTTCGGCACGCTCCTGGGCGCGACGGGCGGCATGACGGCCGGGCTGCACACGTCGGCGGTCATCGCGTCGGTGGCGTTCCTGGCCGCGTCGGTGCTGGCGGCGATCACCGGGCGCCGGGCGGCTGCCGGGCGGGGGCGGTGAGATCGCGGGGCGGTGCGGTCGCGGGGGCGGTGCGGTCGCGGGGGCGGGCCCCGGTTCTCAGCCCGACGTGACCGGCAGCACGTCCGGGGACAGCGTCGCCGCCTGGGCCGATGCCGCCGTCATGCGGCGCAGGTGGTGGCGGCGGCACAGGACCTCGTAGCCGACCTCCTGCTCGGGGCGGTTGACGTCGCCGATGACGACCTGGGCGCCCTCGACGACCATCTCGCCGCCGACGGTGCGGGCGTTGTGGGTGGCGCGGGCGCCGCACCAGCACAGGGCCTCGACCTGGAGGGCCTCTATGCGGTCGGCGAGTTCGATCAGCCGCTGGGAGCCGGGGAAGAGCCGGGTGCGGAAGTCGGTGGTGATGCCGAAGGCGAAGACGTCGAGGCCGAGGTCGTCCACGACGCGGGCGAGCTGGTCGATCTGCTCGGGGGTGAGGAACTGCGCCTCGTCGGCGATCACATAGTCGACCTTGCCGCCCTCGGACAGCCGGCGGACGAGGTAGCCGTAGAGGTCCATGCCGTCGGCCGCCTCCACCGCGTCGGTGACCAGACCGAGGCGGGAGGACAGCTTGCCCTCGCCCGCGCGGTCGTCGCGGGTGAAGATCAGGCCGACGAGGCCGCGCGCGGAGCGGTTGTGCTCGATCTGCAGAGCCAGCGTCGACTTCCCGCAGTCCATCGTTCCGGAGAAGAACACCAGCTCGGGCATGAGGAGTTGAGCACCTTTCGGGGAGTGGGGGGGGGACGGGTCAGGAGCGTACTTCGAGCAGCGGGACGAGCTGCTCGGCGGGGGTCATCGAGCCGTGGTTGCCCACCATGAGCGACTCCTTCGGCTCCCGCTCGGACGCGGTGATCAGTACGTCGTCGTACGCGGCCGCGACCACGTCCCCGATGCGCAGGTACACGCGGTCGTCCACGTGGGGGCCGAACCAGCCCGCCGCGATGGCCTCGTCGCGCGAGGCGATCCAGAAGCGGTCGCCGAGCACCTCGCGCCAGCAGGTGAGGACGTCGGACTCGGCGCCGGGGACGGCGTACACATGGCGGGCGCGGCCCTCGCCGCCGAGCAGGGCGACGCCCGCGCGCAGCTCCCAGTCCTCGTCGAAGTCGATGCGGTGCTCGTCGTCGAAGGGGATGTCGATCATGCCGTGGTCGGCGGTGACGTAGAGCGCGCCGCGTGGGGGCAGCTGCTCGGCCAGGCGCTGGGCGAGGCGGTCGACCGTCATGAGCTGGCCGCGCCAGGTGTCGGAGCCGACGCCGTAGCGGTGGCCGGCGCCGTCCAGCTCGGCGTAGTACGTGTAGACCAGCGAGCGGTCGCCCGCGGCGAGCTGCTCGGCGGCGGCGTCCATGCGCTCCTCGCCGGTGAGCCGGCCGACGAAGGTGCCGCCGCTGAGCGCGACCTGCGTGAGCGGGGTGTCGCGGAAGGTGGGCGAGGAGACCTGGGCGGCGTGCACGCCGGCGCGCTCGGCCAGCTCGAAGACGGTCGGGTACGGCTGCCAGACGTGCGGCGGGGTCCAGGGGCGCCAGCGGAGCTGGTTCATCAGCTCGCCGGTCTCGGGGTTGCGGACCGTGTAGCCGGGCAGGCCGTGGGCGCCGGGGGGCAGCCCGGTGCCGACGGAGCCGAGGGAGGTCGCGGTGGTCGCCGGGTAACCGGCGGTGAGCGGGCGCCCGGTGCCGCCGCGCGAGGTGCCGAGCAGGGAGTTGAGGAACGGCGCCTCGTCGGGGTGGGCCCGCAGCTGCTCCCAGCCGAGGCCGTCGACCAGGAACACGCAGACGCGGTCGGCGGGGGTCAGCTCGGTGATGGTGCTGCTCAGGCCGGGTACGCCGAGGCCCGCCGCGAGGGTGGGCAGGAGGTCGGCGAGCGAACCGCTGCCGTACTCCGGCAGCGGCGCGGTGTCCAGGGCGAGGGGTTCGTAGGCGTCCCAGGCGGCGGGCTGCGACATCAGCGGGTGGAGCCCGCGGTCGCCGTCGCCTCGGAGACGGCCTGGGCGAAGGCGAGCGCCTCGCGCACGGTCTCCGGGCCGTCCCCGGCCTCGCTGACGCGCAGGCTGAGGTCGTCGGCGGTGGAGCTGCCGGTGTAGCCGTGGTCGGCGTCGCAGTTGGGGTCGCCGCAGGCGGCGGGCTCCAGGTCCAGGCGGCTGACCGCGCCCCAGCCGACGGTCAGCACGACCTCGCGGGGCAGGGTGCCGGGGGTGTACTTCTCCGGGTTCGCCACGACCCGGCTGACCACCACGGACGAGATGCGGCCGATCTTCACCGACTCCGTGGAGGTGGTGGCGTACGGCGTCGGGGAGGTGCTGTCGGCGGCCTGCTCGTCGGTGTGGCTGACGAGGAAGCGGGTGTCGGTCAGGACCAGCACGGTGACATGACGGCGGACCTCGTTCTGGTCGAACGTGGTCTCCTGGTGCACCAGGTACGACCGCACGGGCTCGCCGCCCACAGCGGCCTCCACCGCCTCGGCCACGAGGGCCGGGTAGTAGCCGCTGCGCTCGATCGCCGCGCGGAGCCCCTGGGTCGTCGTACTGGTCTTGGCCATGGCGTCCATCCTAATCCGTGGAGGGGGGCGCTCCGGGCCAGTCAGGGGGGCGGACGGGGGCTTGCGCGCCGTGACGCCGGGCACGCTCGGACGGGGCCGGGACCGGCCCCGTCGGCTTCCCTCCCGTTCAGTACACCGGCAGCGTGCGCGGGCCCAGGTCGTCGCGGGCCGGGGGTGGTGCCAGGCGGATCGTGGCGTCCAGGACCGTCAGGCCGTGCTGGGCGACGACGACCGGCTCCAGGGTGACCGCGACGACCTCCGGGTGGTCGTCGACCAGGCGGGAGACCCGGAGCAGCAGCTCCTCCAGGGCGGGCGTGTCCACGGGGGTGGAGCCGCGCCAGCCGAACAGCAGGGGCGCGGTGCGGATGGAGCGGACCAGGGAGGACGCCTCGCGGGCGGTGACCGGGACCAGCCGGTGCGCGGTGTCGCCGAGCAGCTGGGACGCGGCTCCGGCCAGGCCGAAGGACAGCACCGCTCCGGCCGCCGGGTCGATGACCGCGCGCACGACGGTGTCCACTCCGCGCGCCGCCATCGCCTGCACCACCGGGCGCAGCTGCTCCGCCGGCCCGAACAGCTCGGTCAACTCCGCGTAAGCCCGCCGCAGTTGCTCCTCGTCGGCGAGGTCGAGCCGTACTCCCCCGAGGTCGGCCCGATGCCGTAGATGCGGGGCGGTGGCCTTGAGCGCGACGGGATAGCCGAGCGCGTGGGCGGCCTCGGCGGCGGCGTCGGGGGTGGGCGCGGGCAGCGCGGGGCGGACCCGGATCCCGTAGGCGGCCAGCAGTTCCCGGGTCTCCTCGGGCCCGACCGCCAGCCCCTCCCCGCGCTCCAGCAGCCCGGCGATCAGCTTGGCCGCCCGCCGCTCGTCGATGTCGTCGTACTCCGGCACGGGCCCGGGCTCCGCCGCCTCCCGCCGCCACTGGGCGTACTTGACGGCCTCGGCGAGGGCGCGGACGGCGCGTTCGGCGGCGGGGTAGGCGGGGATGAGGCGGGGGTGCGGAGTGGTGGGTACGAGCATGGACCCGCTCCCCACCGGGGCGCCGGAAGCGGGGGCGCCCGACACGGCGACGCCCCGCCCGGCACCGCTCGATACCGAGGCACTCGGCGTGCCGGGGGCGAAGAGCCCCGACGTCGGGGGCGTGCCGCGTACGGCGGGTGGCCGGACGGAGGGCGTGGGGGCGACGGCGGAGCGCTGCCCGGCTGCCTGGTCGCCCGCGACGGTGGAGTGCCGCTCGGCGGCCCGGCCGCCCGCGACGGCGGAGCCCCGCCCGACTTCCCGGCCGCCCGCGACGGCGGAGCCCTGCCCGACTTCCCGGCTGCCCGCGACGGCGGAGCCCTGCCCCGCTGCCAGGTCGCCCGCGGCGGACGTGAACCCTTCAGCCTCGGCCCCGCTTCCCGCGCCGGCCGCGCTCCCCTCCGTCTCCCGGGCGGAGCCCACCCCAGCGGGCCCCGTCTCATCCGCTCCGTCCGCCGGAGGCACCGGCGCCGTGCTCGTCGCCAGCGACAGCGCCTCCGCCAGGCCGCCCAGCTCGACATGGACCACGAGCACCGGCTTGCCGGGGACCGCGGCGGCCGCCGTGCGCAGCGCTTCGGCCAGTTCCGCGTCGTCGGGGGACGCCTCGCCGATCGCCGGAATCGCGGTGACGACCACCGCGTCGGACGTGTCGTCCGCCAGCGCGTGGGACAGGGCGCGGTGGAAGTCGGCGGCGGTCGCCGAGGTCGTCAGGTCGATCGGCGTCGAGGGCTGGAGGCCTTCGGCCAGGCAGCGGTCGTAGGTGAGCATCCCCAGCGACTCGGAGTTGCCGAGGATCGCCACGCGGGGGCCGGCGGGCAGGGGCTGACGGGCCAGCAGGAGCCCCGCGTCGACCAGTTCCGTGATGGTGTCGACGCGGATGACGCCCGCCTGGCGGAGCAGCGCGGACACCGTGTCGTGCGGGAGCCGGGTGACGCGCACCGCGTGACCCTGGGGAGTCGAACCCGCGCTCTGCACCACGACCAGCGGCTTGGCGGCGGCCGTACGCCGGGCCAGGCGCGTGAACTTGCGGGGGTTGCCGATGGACTCCAGGTACATGAGGACGACATCGGTGTCGGGGTCGTCGAACCAGTACTGGAGGACGTCGTTGCCGGAGACGTCGGCGCGGTTGCCGGAGGAGACGAAGGTGGAGACACCGGTGACCCCGGTGATGCCGCCGCCGCGCCGGTGCAGCCGGGACAGAAGGGCTATCCCGATGGCACCGGACTGCGCGAACATCCCGATCCGGCCGGGCCGGGGCATCTCCGGCGCGAGCGAGGCGTTGAGCCGCACGTCGGACGCCGTGTTGATGACCCCGAAGGCGTTGGGGCCGATGATCCGCATGCCGTACGCCCGCGCCTGCCGCACCAGCGCCCGCTGCCGCTCGCGCCCCTCGGGCCCGATCTCGGCGTACCCGGCGGAGAGCACGACCAGACCCTGCACACCGTGTTCCCCGCACTCGGCGACGACGGCGGGCACGCGGTCCGCGGGGACGGCCACCACCGCGAGGTCCACCGGACCCTCGATGTCCCGCACCGAGCGGTAGGCCCGCACCCCGTCGATCTCCTTGACGTCCTCGGGGAAGGCGGTGTTGACGGCGTGCAGCGGCCCCCGGTACCCGGCGTCGCGGATGTTGCCGAGCACGCTGCGCCCGACCCCGCCCGGCGCGCGCCCGACCCCGATGACGGCGACGGACCCGGGCGCCAGCAGCCGCCGTACCGACCGCGCCTCCGCCCGCTGCTCCCGGGCCCACTGCACCGCGAGGGAGCGGTCCGTGGGTTCGAGGTCCAGCTCCAGCCGGACGACCCCGTCCTCGAAGCTCCGCTTCTGGGTGTACCCGGCATCGGTGAACACCTTGATCATCTTGGTGTTGGCGGGCAGCACCTCGGCGGCGAACCGGCGGATGCCCCGCTCGCGCGCGACGGCCGCGATGTGCTCCAGGAGGGCGGAGGCGACACCCCTGCCCTGGTGCGCGTCCTGCACCAGGAAGGCGACCTCCGCCTCGTCGGCCGGCGCCGAGGCGGCCATGCCGTCGGCGCCGATCCGGTCGTAGCGTACGGTGGCGATGAACTCGCCGCCGACCGTGGCGGCGAGCCCCACACGGTCCACGAAGTCGTGGTGCGTGAAGCGGTGGACGTCCTTGGCGGAGAGCCGGGGGTACGGGGCGAAGAAGCGGTAGTACTTCGACTCGTCGGACACCTGCTCGTAGAAGCTGACGAGGCGATCGGCGTCGTCGGTGGTGATGGGCCGGATGCGCGCGGTGCCACCGTCGCGCAGCACCACGTCCGCCTCCCAGTGGGCGGGGTACTCGTGCCGGTCCTGCGGGTCCGCCGGGGTCTGCATGGGCCCCAGAGTACGGCTCGCGTACGACAACAGCGCGAGGCAGTCTGTGGGAAACGGGAGTCGGGCCGAGGCCGCGGTCCGACGACCGGTCCGGAGGAGCTCCGGAGGGGTGAAGTGCCGCTCCGGGCACGCTTCCCCGTGTGGGAAACTGGTCTAGACAACCTGAGAGACTGAAGGGCAGCATCACATGGCTGAGCGCCGCGTCAACGTCGGCTGGGCCGAGGGCCTCCACGCCCGCCCCGCTTCCATCTTCGTCCGAGCCGCCACGGCCACAGGCGTCCCGGTCACGATCGCCAAGTCCGGCGGCAACCCGGTCAACGCGGGCTCGATGCTCGCCGTCCTCGGCCTGGGCGCCCAGGGGGGCGAGGAGATCGTCCTCGCCTCCGACGCCGAGGGCGCCGAGGCCGCGCTGGAGCGTCTGGCCAAGCTGGTCGCCGAGGGCCTGGACGAGCTGCCCGAGACCGTCTGAGTCTCGCCTCCGTTCCGCACGGAAAGCCGCGTCACCTGTTCACGGTGGCGCGGCTTCCGCGTTTTCACGGATAAGCGCGGAACGCGTCCTCGAATTCAGGTTGCGGAAAGAAAAAGAGCAGCAGAAAACACCGCCACCGAAAGAGCTTTTCTTTGTATACAGCGCCCGTGTTAATTCCGCTGACCCGCTGTGTTTACAACATGTTGCGGCTGCCGCGAGCCGTCGCCGGAGGCGAACCGCAGCCGGTGCGCGAAGGCCGCGCGCTCGGCGTGCAGCGCGGTGAGCGACCGCGCGCGGTCGCCGTCCCCGCGCGCCACCGCGTCCACGATCGCGCCGTGCTCCGCCCAGGACTCGACCGGGTTCGCGGGGGCGTCCACCGTGTACATCCAGGCGATCTTGTGCCGCACCTGGGTGAGCATCGCGGTCAGCGACTGGCTGGCCGCGGCCTGCCCCAGCGTCTCGTGGAACCAGCCGCCCAGCGCCCGCAGATCCTCGCTGTTCCCGCGCCTGGCCCGCTCCTGGCCGAGTCGGACCAGACCGCGCAGCACCTTGAGATGGGCCTCGGTGCGCCGCTGCGCGGCCCGGGCGGCCCCCAGCGGCTCCAGCAGCCTGCGCATCTCCAGCAGGTCGGCGGCCTCCCGCTCGGTCGGCTCGGCCACACACGCGCCCGCGTGCCGCCGGGTCACCACGAACCCCTCCGCCTCCAGCGTGCGCAGCGCCTCGCGGACGGGGACGCGCGAGACGCCGTAGCGGCGGGCGAGGACCTCCTCGGTGAGGCGGCTGCCGCGCTCGTGGACCCCGGCGACGATGTCGTCCCGGATCGCCGTGCACACCGAATGCGCCGGAATACGCATGAGCCACCTCCGCCTTAATCCCCGTGAAACGTCGACGATGGACGCCCGTTCCGTGACTCTATTGCAATGCGCGGGAATTTCCGACGGCGGACCGGAATTCATGGTTCTTTTTTGGACAGCGGGGCAGGCCGCCGGACGGCCGACGCGCCGGAAACGGTACGGAAAGGGCGGGAGCCCCGGCGGCGGTGCGGACCGGGGCTCCCTGGGGTACGGCGCGAAACGCGGGCCGGCCTCAGACGTCCAGGCCGTGCTTGCGGAGGTAGCCGACCGGGTCGACGTCCGAGCCGTACTCGGGGCCCGTACGGGCCTCGAAGTGCAGATGCGGTCCGGTCGCGTTGCCGGTCGCGCCGGACAGGCCGATCTGCTGACCCGGCGTGACCTTCTGGCCCACCGTGACGCCGAGGGACGACAGATGGCCGTACTGGGTGTACATCCCGTCGGCCATCCGGATCACCACCTCGTTGCCGTACGCCCCGCCCCAGCCGGCGGAGACGACGGTGCCCGCGCCGACCGCGTGGACCGGGGTCCCGCTCGCGGCGTGGAAGTCGATGCCGGTGTGGCTGCCGGAGGACCACAGGGAGCCGCCGGTCTTGTAGCCGGTGGAGACGTAGGAGTGGGCGATCGGCGCGACGAAGGCGTTGAGCCGCTCGCGCTCGGCGGCACGGGCCGCGCGGACCTCGGCGGCGCGCGCCTCCTTCACGCGCGCGGCGGCGGCCTCCTGGGCGGCCTTGCGCTCGGCGGCGGCCCGCTGGGCGGCCGCCTGGGCGTCGATCTCGGCGGCGAGGTCGTCGTTGACGCTGATGACCGGGGTGAGACCGGTCTGCTCGGCGGAGTGGTCGGCGGCGAGGGCCGGGGAGGCCGTCAGGGTGCCGACGACACCGGTGGTGGTGAGGGCCGCGACTCCGGCCGCCCGAGCGGTGGTACGCGTGACACGTCCGGGCCTGCGGTGCTTCCCGGTGGCGCACATGAACGCCATGTGGTGGCTGGTCCTTTCCTTCCCTCACGCCTACCGGGTTAGCTGACAGGTTCGGAGAGGAAGGTCTCCTACGGACTCCCCCGCTCGCGCGTGGGCGCCCGATTCACCTCGGGAACATGGTTCCCCGGCTCCCCAGGCTCGCGCCATGCGGGGACTCGGCGTCGGCTGTCCGGTGCCGCGGGCGCGGCGCACTGCCTGACGGACAGCCCGGACGAAGCTAATGGGGACGGCGGCCGATACTCAAACGACTCCGGGCATTTGTAGCGCACGACACAGGGCAGACGGGCAACCTCCGCATCAATCCGGACATTTGCCGACCGGGGCGAACACAAAGGGGCCCTGACGGATCGTCTGCCGTCAGGGCCCCTGCGCGCGTACGGGCGTCTCCGCCCCTCGCTGCTCGTCGCTACTCGGCCGGCACCACGGTGACCGGACCGATGCCGAGGGCCTCCACCGGCTCCTTGATCTGAGCGGCGTCACCGACGAGGACGGTCACCAGCCGGTCCGCCGGGAAGGCGTTCACGACGGCGGCGGTGGCCTCCACGGTGCCGGTCGCGGCCAGCCGGCGGTACAGCTCGGCCTGGTAGTCGTCGGGCAGGTGCTGCTCGACCTGGTCGGCCAGCGTCCCGGCGACGGCGGCGGCCGTCTCGTACTTCAGCGGGGCCACGCCCACCAGGTTCTGCACGGCCACGTCCCGCTCGGCGTCGGTCAGGCCCTCCGCCGCGAGGGTGTTCAGCACGGTCCACAGGTCCGCGAGCGCCGGACCGGTGTTCGGCGTGTCCACCGAGCCGCTGATGGCGAGCATGGAGGCGCCCGTGCCGTCGGCGGAGGAGCGCAGCACCTGGCCGAAGGCGCGCACCCCGTAGGTGTAGCCCTTCTCCTCGCGCAGGACGCGGTCCAGGCGGGAGGTGAGGGTGCCGCCGAGGCAGTAGGTGCCGAGCACCTGCGCGGGCCACACCCGGTCGTGCCGGTCGGAGCCGGTACGGCCGATGAGCAGCTGGGTCTGGACGGCGCCGGGCCGGTCCACGATGACCACGCGGCCGGTGTCGTCGGACGTCACCGGCGGCACCGGGCGGGGCGTGCCCGGCGTGCCCGTCCAGGCGCCCAGGGTCTCGGTGAGGAGCCCGTCCAGGTCGGTGTCGGTCAGGTCGCCGACGACGACCACGGTGGCCGTGGCCGGGCGCACATGGCGGTCGTAGAAGGCGCGCACGGCGGCCGCGTCGATCTTCTCGACGGTGTCCTCGGTGCCCTGGCGCGGGCGCGACATGCGCGCGGAGGCCGGGAACAGCTCCTTGGACAGCTCCTTGGCCGCGCGGCGGGCCGGGTTGGCCAGCTCGTGCGGGATCTCGTCCAGGCGGTTGCGGACCAGGCGCTCGACCTCGCTCTCCGCGAAGGCCGGGTCGCGCAGGGCGTCCGCGAGCAGGCCGAGGCCCTTGGGCAGCCGGGAGACCGGGACCTCCAGGCTGAGCCGGACGCCGGGGTGGTCGGCGTGCGCGTCCAGCGTGGCGCCCGCGCGCTCCAGCTCGGCGGCGAAGTCCTCGGCGCTCAGCTCGCCGGTGCCCTCGGAGAAGGCGCGCGCCATGATCGTGGCGACACCGTCGAGCCCGGCCGGTTCGGCGTCCAGGGGCGCGTCGAGCAGCACCTCCACCGCGACGACCTGCTGGCCGGGGCGGTGGCAGCGCAGCACGGTGAGGCCGTTGTCCAGCGTGGAGCGCTCGGGCGCCGGGAACGCCCACGGCTTCGCCTCGCCCGGCTGCGGCTGGGGGTGGAACTCCATGGTGGCGAGCTCGGTCACTTGGCCGTCTCCTCGTTGTCGTGGCCGGCCTCTACGGTGGCCTCGTGCTCCGGGTCGTCGGGCAGGTCGGCGTCCTCGACCGTCTCCGGGGACTTGGGCTCGTAGACGAGGACCGCGCGGTTGTCCGGGCGCAGGCGCGCCTTGGCGACCTCCTGGACCTCCTCCGGGGTCACCTCCAGGACGCGCTGGACGGCCGTCAGGGCGAGCTGCGGGTCGCCGAACAGGACGGCGTACCGGCACAGTTCGTCGGCGCGGCCCGCGACCGTGCCGAGCCGGTCCAGCCACTCGCGCTCCAACTGGGCCTGGGCGCGCTCCATTTCCTCCGGAGTCGGGCCCTCCGCCGCGAAGCGGGCCAGCTCCTCGTCGATGGCGGCCTCGATGACCGGCACCTCGACGTCGCCGGAGGTCTTCACGTCGAGCCAGCCCAGCGAGGGCGCGCCGGCCAGGCGCAGCAGGCCGAACCCGGCCGCCACGGCCGTACGGTCGCGGCGCACCAGGCGGTTGTACAGCCGGGAGGACTCGCCGCCGCCGAGGATGGTCAGCGCGAGGTCGGCCGCGTCACTCGCGCGCGTGCCGTCCTCGGGGAGCCGGTAGGCGGCCATCAGGGCGCGCGCCGGGACCTCCTCGACGACGACCTCGCGCAGCTGCTCGCCGATCACCTCGGGCAGCGCGCCGTCGCGCGGGGCGGGCTTGCCGTCGTGGCCCGCGATGGAGCCGAAGTACTTCTCGATCCAGGCGAGCGTCTGCTCGGGGTCGATGTCGCCGACCACGGAGAGCACCGCGTTGTTCGGCGCGTAGTAGGTGCGGAAGAACGCGCGCGCGTCCTCCAGCGTCGCCGCGTCCAGGTCGGCCATGGAGCCGATCGGCGTGTGATGGTAGGGGTGGCCCTCGGGATAGGCCATGGCGGTCAGCTTCTCGAAAGCGGTGCCGTAGGGGACGTTGTCGTAGCGCTGGCGGCGCTCGTTCTTGACGACGTCGCGCTGGTTCTCCATGGACTCGTCGTCCAGGGCGGCCAGCAGGGAGCCCATGCGGTCGGCCTCCAGCCAGAGGGCGAGCTCCAGCTGATGGGCGGGCATCGTCTCGAAGTAGTTGGTGCGCTCGAAGCTGGTCGTGCCGTTCAGCGAGCCGCCCGCGCCCTGGACCAGCTCGAAGTGGCCGTTGCCCTTGACCTGGCCGGACCCCTGGAACATCAGGTGCTCGAAGAGGTGGGCCAGTCCGGTGCGGCCCTTGACCTCGTGCCGGGAGCCGACGTCGTACCAGAGGCAGACCGCCGCCACCGGGGTCAGGTGGTCCTCGGAGAGCACCACGCGCAGACCGTTGGCCAGGCGGTGCTCGGTCGCTGTCAGGCCCCCGGAGCCTGCCTCGGCTGTGGTCGTGTGACCCATGGGCATGTACGTCCCTTCGCAAGCGGAGGCGGTCGAAAGAAACCGCTGTTTTCCTGCCGTTCCTGCCACTGTATGCAAAGCGTGCGAGGGCCCGGCGGAGTTCCCGCCGGACGTACGCCCTGAGCGGATCGCGTAGCCTGCGTCAGACGTGCTCATGGCGGGCGCGGTACCGGACGGCGCCGAATCGCGGCGGCCGGACCGGGCGGACCGCCGGGCGTCGGGGCTTTCCCCCTCTCGGACCGGGGCGCGGCCCGCAGTGTCAGTGCCTCGGTCCACAATGGTCCGCGTCAGATCCGTCAACCGCCTCAGCAAGGAGCCGGCAGCGATGGCCCGCCGCAGTACGAAGACCCCGCCGCCCGACGATGCGTACGAGGAGAAGATCCTCGACATCGACGTCGTGGACGAGATGCGCGGCTCCTATCTGGAATACGCGTACTCGGTCATCTACTCGCGCGCCCTCCCGGACGCCCGCGACGGACTGAAGCCGGTGCACCGGCGCATCGTCTACCAGATGAACGAGATGGGCCTGCGCCCCGAGCGCGCGTACGTGAAGTGCGCCCGCGTGGTCGGCGAGGTCATGGGCAAGCTGCACCCGCACGGCGACACGTCGATCTACGACGCCCTCGTGCGCATGGCCCAGCCCTTCTCGATGCGCGTGCCGCTGGTCGACGGCCACGGCAACTTCGGCTCGCTGGGCAACGACGACCCGCCGGCCGCCATGCGGTACACCGAGTGCCGGATGGCCGAGGCGACGAGCCTGATGACCGAGTCCATCGACGAGGACACGGTCGACTTCGCGCCGAACTACGACGGCCAGGAGCAGGAACCGGTGGCCCTGCCGGCCGCGTTCCCGAACCTGCTGGTCAACGGCGCCTCCGGCATCGCGGTCGGCATGGCGACCAACATGCCCCCGCACAACCTGCGCGAGGTCGTCGCGGCCGCCCGCCACCTCATCCGGCACCCGGGCGCGGACCTGGACGCCCTGATGCGGCACGTCCCGGGCCCCGACCTGCCCACCGGCGGCCGGATCGTCGGCCTGGACGGCATCCGCGACGCGTACGCGACGGGCCGCGGCACCTTCAAGATCCGCGCCACGGTCGCCGTCGAGACGGTCACCGCCCGCCGCAAGGGCCTGGTCGTCACCGAACTGCCCTTCGCGGTCGGCCCCGAGAAGGTCATCGCGAAGATCAAGGACCTGGTCAACGCGAAGAAGATCCAGGGCATCGCGGACGTCAAGGACCTCACCGACCGCGAGCACGGCCTGCGCCTGGTCATCGAGATCAAGAACGGCTTCGTGCCGGAGGCCATCCTGGAGCAGCTGTACAAGCTGACGCCCATGGAGGAGTCCTTCGGCATCAACAACGTCGCCCTGGTCGACGGCCAGCCCCTCACGCTGGGCCTGAAGGAACTCCTCGAGGTCTACCTCGACCACCGCTTCGAGGTCGTGCGCCGCCGCAGCGAGTTCCGCCGCGGCAAGCGCCGCGACCGGCTCCACCTGGTGGAGGGCCTGCTCACCGCGCTGGCCGACATCGACGAGGTCATCCGGCTGATCCGCTCCAGCGAGAACTCCGCGCAGGCCAAGGAGCGCCTGATCGAGCGCTTCGGGCTGAGCGACATCCAGACGCAGTACATCCTGGACACCCCGCTGCGCCGCCTGACGAAGTTCGACCGGATCGAGCTGGAGGCCGAGCAGGACCGGCTCAACCAGGAGATCGAGGAGCTGACCCGGGTCCTGGAGTCGGACACCGAGCTGCGCAAGATGGTCTCCGACGAACTGGCCGCCGTCTCCAAGAAGTTCGGCACCGACCGGCGTACGGTCCTGCTGGAGTCCACCGCCTCCCAGGTCGCCACCGTGCCGCTCCAGGTGGCCGACGACCCGTGCCGGGTGCTGCTGTCCTCGACCGGCCTGCTGGCCCGTACGTCGAACGCCGAGCCCGTTCCGCAGGACGGCGGACGCACCAAGCACGACGTGATCGTCTCGGCGGTACGGACGACCGCGCGCGGCGAGGTCGGCGCCGTCACCTCGGCAGGCCGGCTGCTGCGCGTCAACGTGGTCGATCTGCCCCAGCTGCCCGACACCGCGACCGCGCCGAACCTCTCCGGCGGCGCGCCGCTCGCGGAGTTCGTGTCCCTGGAGGACGACGAGACGGTGATCTGTCTGAGCACCCTCGACGAGTCGTCACCGGGCCTCGCGCTCGGCACCGAACAGGGCGTGGTCAAGCGCGTGGTGCCCGACTACCCGTCCAACAAGGACGAGTTGGAGGTCATCTCGCTCCGGGAGGGTGACCGGATCGTCGGCGCGGTGGAACTGCGCACCGGCGAGGAGGACCTGGTGTTCATCACCGACGACGCCCAGCTCCTGCGCTATCAGGCGAACCAGGTGCGTCCACAGGGCCGTCCGGCGGGCGGTGTGGCGGGCATCAAGCTCACCGAGGGCGCGAAGGTGATCTCGTTCACGGCGGTCGATCCGGCCGCCGACGCGGTGGTGTTCACGGTCGCGGGCTCCCGCGGCACGCTGGACGACTCGGTGCACACGACGGCCAAGCTGACCCCGTTCGACCAGTTCCCGCGCAAGGGACGGGCGACGGGTGGTGTCCGCTGCCAGCGGTTCCTGAAGGGCGAGGACTGTCTGTCCCTGGCCTGGGCGGGACCGGTCCCGGCGCGGGCGGCGCAGAAGAACGGTCTCCCGGCGGAGCTGCCGGAGCTGGATCCGCGCCGGGACGGCTCCGGTACGTCGCTGGCGAAGCCGGTGGCCGTGGTGGCGGGACCGGTGGTGTAGCGGCGGTTCCCGCCGGTCGCTAGGTGCCGGGCTCGTCCTCGGAGCCCGGTACGTAGCGCAGGACGCCCCACATGGCGTGCTCGTCCGGCTGAGGCGCGCTGTCGTCACGGCAGGCGTCGAGTTCCTTGCGGAGCGCTTCGGTGTCGATGCCCGAGCCGATGAGCACGAGCTGGGTGAGACGGTCCCCGTCCCGCTGCGGCCAGGGCTCGGGGTAGAAGCGCAGGAAGCGGCCGACGGCGTGCACGGCGTACCGGTTGCCGCTGTCGTGCGCCCCGAAGTCCACGTACCCCTTGATCCGGTACAGCCCGTCCGGCCTGCTGTCCAGGAACCGCATGAGCGCGCGGGGGTTCATGGGCGCGGTGGAGGTGAAGGACAGGCTGTCGTAGCCGGTGTGCAGGTGGGAGGCGTGCGTGTCGTCGTCCTCGTCGCCGTCCGTGTGGAGGTCGTCGAAGGAGAGCTGGCCGACGCGCTCCTCACTGGGCCTGCACTCGAAGAGGAACTCCGGGTCGATGCGGCCGTAGGTGGCGGCGACGACCGGGGCGCCGTCGGCGAGTTCGCGCACCTGCGCGAGGACCCGTTCGGCGTCCTCGGCGCGGTCGAGCTTGTTGACCACGACGAGGTCCGCGAGCGCGAGGTGCCGGTCGATCTCGGGGTGCCGGGCGCGGGTGGCGTCGAACTCGGCCGCGTCCACGACCTCCACGAGCCCGCCGTACACGATCCCGGGCAGCTCGCTGGCCAGCACCATCCGCACGAGTTCCTGCGGTTCCGCGAGCCCGCTGGCCTCGATGACGATCACGTCGATGCCGGCGGCGGGCGCGGCGAGGCGCTCCAGGTAGGAGTCCAGTTCGCTCGCGTCGACCGCGCAGCACAGACAGCCGTTGCCGAGCGAGACGGTGGAGTCCCCGAGCGCACCCGCGACCGCCATGGCGTCGATCTCGATGTCCCCGAAATCGTTGACGACGGCCCCGATCCGGCTGCCCCCGCTGCGGTGCAGCAGATGGTTGAGGAGCGTGGTCTTCCCGGACCCGAGGAACCCGGCGAGCACGACGACCGGGATCTGCTGCGGACTGTGACTGCTCCCCACCGGGCGGCACCCTTCCTTCGGCTCTCACCGGGCACGGCGTCCCGGCACGGGGCGCGGCGCCCGGCGGACGGACTGTCCGACCAGGATACGAGGGGCGCCCGCGCGGGACCGGGACGTACGCCGGGCGCGGAAACCGTACGCCGGGCAGGGACCCCGGGGAGATCCACTCGTGAACCCCGAGTCCTACCCACACCGCGACCCGGACATACCCCCGCCGGTGAGCGACCCGGGCGGAAGTCAGGTTAGGCTCACCTCTGTGAGTAGGTGCGCGACCGTCTCCCGGAGCCTCGACGAGCCCGTTTCCGGTACGGCGGCCACGGCGACGACGTGGCTGCTGCTGGAACAGCCCGGGCCGTGGGGCGTCAAAGCGCTCACGTCGAGCCACCTCGACCCCGTGCTGGGCCGCGCCCTGGAGGCGGCCGCCCAGGGCACGGGAGTGCGCGTCGTCCTGATCCGGCGCCCGGGGCGCCACGCGGACCACGGAACGCCCTCCGAGCGCCGGGTGTACGTGGCCCACACCGTCCCCGGGAACGTCTGGCTGTACGAGGCCACCACCCGCGATCCCCACCGGCTGCTCGGCCTGGACTTCGCCGCGCTCGGCGCCGGCGACCCGCGCTCCCTGACCTCGGTGCTGGGCGCCCGGCCGCACACCGGCGACCCGCTCGCGCTGGTGTGCACCAACGGCAAGCGCGACCGCTGCTGCGCCCTGCTCGGCCGTCCGCTGGCCGCCGAACTCGTCGCCTCCGGGGTCCCGGGCGTCTGGGAGGTCACTCATCTGGGTGGACACCGCTTCGCCCCGACGGTGCTCGTCCTGCCGTACGGCTACGCGTACGCCCGCGCCGAGGCCCACACCGTCAAGCAGGCTCTGCACAGCGCCGAGGAAGGGCGCGTGACGGTCCAGGACAACCGGGGCTGCTCCGCCTGGGAACGCCCGGGCCAGGCCGCCGAACTGGCCGTACGGTCGGCGGCGGACGTGTACGAGGCGGGCGTGCTCTCCGTCGTACGCACCGAGGGCGCGGCCCCGCGCTGGGAGGTCACCGTCACCCACACGGACGGCCGGGCCTGGCGCGTCGTCATCGAACAGACGGCTTCACTGCCGCCGCGCCCGGAGAGCTGCGGCGCGACGGTACTCGGAGCACCGGGCCGCCTGGACGCCGTGGCGATCCACGAGCTGCGGCCGGCGACGCTGGCGGGCTGACCATGCCGGCGGGCCTGAGCACGTCGGCGGGCTGAGCAGCCGGAACGTCTTCCGCGCGACCCCTGGGCCCGCGCGCGTCCGCCGCGTACGGTCCAGCCCATGAGTGCCGCTTCCCCCGCCCGCCGGGTCCGCCTCGGACTCCCCCGGCGGGCGTTCTCGCAGGTCCTGCTCATGCAGGTGACGACCGCCGCCGGTGTCGCGATCCTGGCGACCGGGCTGTTCCTCGCGCCGCTGAGCAGACAGCTGGACCAGGAGGCGATGCGCCGCGCGCTGGTCATCGCGCAGACCACGGCGCAGGACCCCGCCATCGCCCAGGGCGTCCTGACGACGCGGCCCACCCGCACAGGGCCGGTGCAGCGCGAGGCGGAGCGGATCCGGCGCGCGACCCGCGCCGAGTACGTCGTCGTCATGGACACCCGGGGCGTGCGCTGGTCCCACCCCACACCCGGCGAGATCGGCCATCCCGTCTCCACCAGCCCGAGGCGCCCCCTGTCCGGCGCCCAGGTCATGGAGATCGACCGGGGCACGCTCGGCCGCTCGGCGCGCGGCAAGGTGCCGCTGTACGACGCCGGTCACCGGATCGTCGGGGCGGTCTCGGTCGGCATCGCCTACGACAGCGTGCGCGCCCGGCTGGTGAGCGCGGTGCCGGGGCTCCTGGCGTACGCCGGGGGCGCGCTCGCGGTGGGCGCGCTGGCCGGGTGGCTGATCTCCCGCCGGGTCCAGCGGCAGACCCGTGACCTGGCGTTCTCCGACATCTCGGCGCTGCTCGCGGAACGCGAGGCGATGCTGCACGGCATCCGCGAGGGCGTGGTCGCGCTCGACCGCGCGGGCCGGATACGGCTGCTCAACGACGAGGCGGCCCGGCTCCTCGGCATCGGTGACGAGACGGTGGGCCGCTCCCCGGACGAGGCGCTGGGCGAGGGCCGGGTGACGGAGGTGCTGACGGGCCGGGTCACCGGCACCGATCTGCTCGCCGTGCGCGGGCCCCGCGTCCTGGTCGCCAACCGCATGCCCACCGGCGACGGCGGCGCCGTGGCCACCCTGCGCGACCGCACCGAACTGGAGCGCCTCGGCCGTGAACTCGACTCCACCCGGGGCCTGATCGACGCCCTGCGCGCCCAGGACCACGAGCACGCCAACCGGCTGCACACCCTGCTCGGCCTGCTGGAACTGGAGATGTACGACGACGCGGTGGACTTCATCGGCGAGGTGGTCGGCGACCACCGGGCCACCGCCGAACAGGTCACCGAGAAGATCCAGGACCCGCTGCTCGCCGCCCTGCTGGTGGGAAAGGCGACCGTCGCCGCCGAACGCGGGGTCGCCCTGCGCCTGTCCGAACGCACCTGGGTCCCGGACCGGCTGGTCGATCCCCGCGCGCTGGTCACGGTGGTCGGCAACCTCGTGGACAACGCCCTGGACGCCGTCGCGGGCACCCCGCGGGCGCGCGTGGAGGCCGAGCTGTACGCCGAGGACCGTACGGTCGTCCTGCGCGTACGGGACACCGGTCCCGGCGTGCCCGAGGGGCGGCGCGAGTCGGCGTTCACCGAGGGCTGGTCCACCAAGGAGCCGCCCGCGCACGGCAAGCGCGGCATCGGGCTCGCGCTGGTACGACGGCTCGCGCAGCGGCAGGGCGGGAGCGCGACGGTGGGGGCGGCGGAGGGCGGGGGCGCGGAGTTCACGGTGGTGCTGCCGGAGGCGCTGACCGCCGAGGCGCGCTGAGGGGTCTCAGCGCGCCGGGTGTCAACGGGCCGGGTGTCGACGGGCCGTCACCTGGCCGCCTTCTCGGCGAACTCGGTGGTGTAGGTCTTCTCCAGGTCCACGTCGGCGTTCTTGATGTTCGGGTTGAAGGCCTTGAGGACCCTCTCGACGGTCTCGGGCCCGTTCTCGGGCATCACGCCGTCCTTGGTGAACATCGGCAGCGTGCTCTTGATCGCCTCGGCGTACAGCTTCTTGTCGCCCTGGGAGTAGTCGGCGGGCATCTTCGCGGCGATCTGGTCGGCGCTGTGCGAGGACATCCACCGCAGCGTGCGGACGAACGCGTCGGCCAGCTTCTGCACGGTCGCCTTGTGGTCGTTCACCCAGTCGGTGCGCATGTACAGGCTGGAGGAGGGGTACGGCCCGCCGAGCGCCTTCTGCGAGCCCTCGGGCGTGCGCATGTCGACGAGCACGCTGCCGGCCTTCTTCTCCAGGATCGTCGCCACGGTCGGGTCGGTCGTCATGCCCGCGTCGATGGAGCCCTGCTGGAGCGCGGCGATGAACGTCGGTCCCGCGCCGACCGCGACCGGGCTGAACTCGTTGACCTTCACCCCGTGCTTCACCGCGAGGTACTTGGTGAGGAAGTCGGTGGACGACCCCAGCCCGGTGACGCCGAGCTTGCGGCCCTTGAAGTCGCCGGGCGAGGTGATCTCGCCCTTCCGCTTGGCCGAGACGACCTCCACCTCGCCGGGCGCCCGCGAGAACTGCACCACGGACTCCACCGACTTGCCGTTCACCTGGAGGTCGAGGGTGTGGTCGTAGAAGCCGACACAGCCCTGGACCTGGCCGGAGACGAGCGCGGTCTCGGCCTGGACCCCGGCGGGCTCGGTGAGCAGCTCCACGTTGAGCCCGGCGTCACGGAAGTAGCCGAGGCGCTGGGTGAGCATCGCGGGCAGGTAGATGACCTTGTCCAGGCCACCGACCATGATCTTGACCTTCTCACCGTTGCCGCCACTGCCCGAAGAGGTCGTACCCGCCACCTCGTTGGCGCAGGCGGTGAGGGAGGAGACGGCGAGGAGACAGGCGGTGGCGAGGGAGGCGTAGCGGGCGCGGGTGCGCATGGGAGTCACGTCCTTGTGAGCGGGGGCGCGGGCGGCGGTGGGTTCGGAGCGGGGCGGCGGCCTTGGAACGGAGCGGTCACTGCTCGGAGTTCGTCGGCTTCCAGCGGAAGATGCGGCGCTCCGCGAAGGTCAGCAGGCCCTCCGCGAGCAGGGCCACGACCGCGAGGATGACCATCGCGGCGTACACACCGGCGGAGTTGAGGGTGCCCTGCGACTGGGCGACGAGCAGACCGATGCCCCGGGTGGCGCCGATGTACTCGCCCACGATGGCGCCGATCAGCGCGAAGCCGAAGCTGACGTGCAGACTGGTGAAGATCCACGAGGTGGCCGAGGGGATGACCACCCGGAGCGTCACCTGACGGTCGCTCGCGCCGAGCATCCGCGCGTTGGAGACGAGGTTGCGGTCCACCTCGCGGGCGCCCTGGAAGGCGTTGAAGAACACCGGGAAGAAGACCAGCACCACGGCGGAGGCGACCTTGGAGGCCGGGCCGAGCCCGAACCAGATCAGGAAGACCGGCGCCAGAACGATCCGGGGAATCGAGTTGAGCACCTTGATGTAGGGGCCGAGCAGGTCCGCGAGGAAGGCGACCCGGCCGAACGCGATGCCCAGCACCACACCGGCCGCGACCCCGATGAACCAGCCGAGCAGCGCCTCGTACAGCGTGTACGCGATCTGCTCGCCCAGCGAACCGAGCGCCGTCCCGTGCAGCGTCCAGGACTGGATCTGGTCCCAGATGGCCGACGGCATCGAGAAGTTGAACGGGTCGATGACCTTCGCGCGGGACAGCCCCTCCCACAGGCCGAGCACGGCCACGAGGAGCAGTATCCGGGCGACCAGGACGACCGCCTTGCGCCTGCGGGCGGCCCGGGCCCGCGACTGCGCGCGGTCCTGGGGCTTGGCGGTGGTGACCAGGGGCGTGGACAGCGTCTCAGGCGACATCCGCGGCACCTCGCTCACGGGTGATGCGGACCTCTTCGCCGAGGGAGGCCCAGATCTCGCGGTAGATCTCGATGAACCGCGGCTCCAGGCGCACCGACTCGACCTTGCGCGGCCGGGGCAGGTCGATGTCGAAGACCTGCTTGACGGTCGCGGGCCCGGCGGTCATCACCACGACCTTGTCGGCCAGGGCGATGGACTCCTCCAGGTCGTGGGTGACGAACACGACGGAGGCGCCGGTGCCCTCCCACAGCTCCAGCAGTTCGTCGGACATCAGCGCCCGGGTCTGCACGTCGAGCGCGGAGAACGGCTCGTCCATGAGCAGGATCTCCGGGTCGTTGACGAAGGTCGCGGCGAGGGCGACGCGCTTGCGCTGGCCGCCGGAGAGCTGGTGCGGATAGCGGTCCTCGAACGCGGCGAGCCCGACCCGGGCCAGCCAGGCGCGCGCCTTCTCCTTGGCCTCCGCCTTGGGCACGCCCCGGAAACGGGGGCCCGCCATCACATTGGCCAGCACGGTCCGCCAGGGGAAGGTCGCGTCCTGCTGGAAGACGAACCCGACCTTGCCGCCGACCCCGTCGACCGGCTCCCCGGCCACCAGCACCTCACCCTCGCTGGGCTCCTCTAGCCCGCTGACGAGGGTGAGCGTCGTGGACTTGCCGCAGCCGGTGGGGCCCACGACGGCGACGAACTCACCGCGCCCCACGGTCAGGTCCAACTCCCGGACAGCCGTGTGCAGTTCGCCGGACGGCGTCCTGAACCTCTTGGTCGCGCCCCTCAGCTCGATGGCGGGGCTGGTGTCTGCGCTCATACCGGGGGACGGTAGGTGTGGCCCCCGCCACAGCAGCAGTCTTGTGAGCGCAACCCGTTCTTTTGCTCGCAAGAGGCTGTTGTGCTCGTTCTGCTCACGCTAGAACTGCGGAGCCGAAACACGGGCTTAACGCGCGGGCCCCCTGCACGCCGGCCTGGGAAGGGTGGGCCTCATGATTGACGTCCTGGTGGTGGACGACGACTACCGCGTTGCCGAGATCAACGCCAAGTACGTGGGAAAGGTTCCCGGCTTCCGGGTCGCCGCCCGCGCGCACAGCGCCGCCCAGGCCCTGGCCGCCGTCGAGCGCGGCAGCATCGACCTGGTCCTGCTCGACCACTATCTGCCGGACGGCACCGGCCTCGAACTCGTCCACCGCATGCGGCAGCAGGGCCACGGCGCCGACGTCATCATGATCACGGCGGCGGGCGACGTGGCGACCGTCCAGCAGGCCATGCGCCTCGGTGCGCTGCACTACCTGGTCAAGCCGTTCACCTTCGCCGCCCTGCGCGGCCGGCTGGACTCCTACGCCGCGCTGCGCCGCACCATGGAACGCGTCGGCGGCCGCCAGGTCACCGGCCAGGAACAGGTCGACCGCATCTTCGGCGCCCTGCGCACCGCCCCGGCCCCGTCCGTGCCGGGACTGCCCAGCGGCCACTCGGAACCCACCAACGAACTCATCTGCGAGGTCCTGCACCACGCCGACCACCCGCTGTCGGCCCACGAGGTCGCGGCCCGGACCGGCCTGAGCCGGTCCACCGCCCAGCGCTACCTCCGCCGCCTGGAGCAGTCGGGCCGCCTGCGCCTCTCCCTCAAGTACGGCGACACGGGACGCCCCGAGCACCGGTACGCCTGGGTGACCCCCTGAACGCGACCGGTGCCTCCGGCTGCCCGTACTGCTCGTCTCCCGCGCTCACACCGCGCCCGCCCCGGTCAGCGAACGCACCTCGGTCTCCGCGAACTTGGCCTCGTCCGGCACCTCGTCCGAGGTGACCGTCCCCAGCCAGCCCGCCAGGAAACCGAGCGGAATCGAGACGATCCCCGGGTTCTGCAACGGGAAGTACTGGAAGTCCACGTCCGGGAACAGCGACCCCGGACTGCCCGACACCACCGGCGACAGCACCACGAGCACCAGCGCCGGAACCAGCCCGCCGTATACGGCCCACACCGCGCCCCGCGTGGTGAACCCCCGCCAGAACAGCGAGTACAGCAGCGCCGGCAGGTTCGCCGACGCGGCCACCGCGAAGGCCAGCCCGACCAGGAAGGCGACGTTCAGATCGCGGGCCAGCAGCCCGAGCGCGATGGCCACGACCCCGATGAAGGCCGCCGCGACCCGCGCCACGGTCACCTCGCTGCGCGCCTTGGCACCCGGCCGCCGCAGCGACGCGTACAGGTCGTGCGCCACCGACGCCGAGGAGGCCAGGGTGATCCCGGCGACCACCGCGAGGATCGTCGCGATGGCCACGGCCGCCACCACCGCGAACAGGACGGTGCCGCCGGTCGACTCGGCACCGCCGCCCAGGTCGAGCGCGAGCAGCGGAATCGCCGTGTTCCCGGCCGCGTTGGAGGAGCGCAGGGTGTCCGCCCCGACGACCGCCGTCGCCGCGAACCCCAGGATGATCGCCATCAGATAGAAGCCGCCGATGAGCCCGATCGACCACACCGTGGACCGCCGGGCCGCCCGCGCGGTGGGCACCGTGTAGAACCGGGACAGGATGTGCGGCAGCCCCGCCGTGCCGAACACCAGCGCGAGCCCCAGGCTGATGAAGTCCAGCCGCGCCGTCCAGCCCCCGCCGTACTTCAGCCCCGGCGCCAGATACCGCAACCCGTGCCCGCTGCGCTCCGCCGCCGTCACCAGCAGCTGGTTGAGGTCGCCGTGGAACCGCACCAGCACCATCACGGTCAGCGCGATCGTCCCGACGAGCATCAGGACCGCCTTCACGATCTGGATCCAGGTCGTCGCCCGCATCCCGCCCAGGGACACATAGACCACCATCAGCGCGCCGACCGCGATGACCGTCCACGCCTGCGCGGCCGCGCTGGTGCGCCCGAGCAGCAGCGCCACCAGACTGCCCGCGCCGACCATCTGCGCCACCAGGTAGAGCACCGACACCGTGACCGAGGACGTCCCGGTCGCGATCCGCACCGGCCGCTCGCTCATCCGCGCGGCCAGCACGTCGGCCAGGGTGAACCGCCCGCAGTTGCGCACCAGTTCCGCCGCGAGGAACAGCACGAGCAGCCACGCCACGAGGAACCCCACGGCATACAGCAGCCCGTCGTAGCCGTACAGCGCGATGAGTCCCGCCACCCCCAGGAAGGAGGCCGCCGACAGATAGTCGCCCGAGATCGCGAACCCGTTCTCCAGCGGGGTGAAGAGCCGCCCGCCCGCGTAGAACTCCTCCGCCGAACCGTGCCGCCGACGGCTCACCCACGTCGTGATGCCCAGCGTCACGGCCACGAAGACGCTGAACAGCACCAGCGTCAGCGTCTGGTGATGGCTCGTCACAGCACACCTCCACGGACGCCTCGGGCCAATTCCTGCGTGTCCCAGCGCAGTTCCAGCGCGGCCCGGTCCCGGCGCAGCCGCGCGTGCCGGGCGTAGGCCCAGGTGAGCAGGAAGGTGCTGACGAACTGCCCCAGCCCCGCGAGCATTCCCACGTTCACCGCACCGGCCACGGGCCGGGCCATGAGCCCCGGCGCGGCGGTCGCGGTGACCACATAGGCGACGTACCAGAGGAAGAAGGCCGCGACCGCCGGAACCACGAACCGCCGGTACCGGCTGCGCACTTCCTGGAACGCGTCGCTGCGCTGGACCTCCAGGTACACATCCCGGGCCCGGACGGTCACCGCCTCGGCCTCACCGCGCGCGGCCGGCACGGCCGGCGCGGGCCGGCCCACTCCGTCCAGGTCGGCGCGGCCGGTGGTCTGCGTGTCGTACCAAGGGTCCTCGTGCCGGACATCGGGGGAAGTCACGCCCTGCTCTTCCTGGTTGTCGGCCGCACCGCGGGGGCTCTCCTCGGCCCCGTGGGTCCGGCCGTTGCTCGACTGCATACCCAAGGATGGACAGATCGGGAAGTTCCCCGACAGCTCCTGCCGTATCACTTCACCCCATCAGGTGAGGCAAGTCACTCCGCCCTCGGCCGCACCAGACGTTTCGCATACGCGTAACGCACCGCCTGGGCACGGTCCTTGAGCCCCGTCTTCGCGAACAGGTTGTTGATGTGCGTCTTCACCGTCGCCGTGGAGACGTGCAACTTACGCGCGATCTCCTGGTTGGTGAGCCCCTCCGCGATCAGCACCAGCACCTCGATCTCGCGCGCGGTGAGTCCGTCGGGCGCCTCTGGCGGCTGGGGCGTGGCAGCGGCCTCGGTCTCCGACAGCCGCTCCAGCAGACGGCGTTGGACACTCGGGGCGAGCCCCGCGTCTCCCGACAGGACGCTCTCCACCGCCCGCACGATCTCGTCCCCGCCCGCGTCCTTGGTGAGATAGCCCCGCGCTCCCGCCCGCAGCGCCGCGAACAGCGAGTCGTCGTCCGCGAAGGTGGTCAGCACCACGACCTGCGTCCTCGGATAGCGGCCGCGGATGAGCCGGGTGGCCTCCACCCCGTCGCAGCGGGGCATCCTGAGGTCCATCAGCACCACGTCCGGGTCGAGTTCACCGACGAGCCGCACCGCGTCCTCGCCGTCCCGCGCCGCGCCGACGACCTCCAGGCCGGGCAGCAGCCCGAGCAGCATCACGATGCCCTCCCGCACGACCGTCTGGTCGTCGGCGACCACCACGCGCGCGGCCTTCCTCCCTCCGTCCGCCCCTGTCATACGGGCACCTTCAATGTCACCGCGAACCCTTCCTCGTCCGGCCCCGCGTCCAGCGAGCCGCCCAGCAGTTCGGCGCGCTCCCGCATACCGAGCAGACCGTATCCGCCGCCGGAGCCGGCGAGTTCCCCCGGACGGCCCCCGGCGTCGCGGACGTCCAGCGTCACCTCGCGCTCGCCGTAGTCCAGCCGGACCCGCACGGTGGCGCCCCGGGCGTGCTTGCGGACGTTCGTCATCGCCTCCTGGGCCACCCGGCGCACGGCCTGGGAGCACTCGGCCGGCAGCGGTCTGCGCTCACCCGTGACGGTGACCTCGGCGCCGTCGGTCCCGCTGACGAGACCGGTCAGGAACTCCTCCAGCGGGCTCAGCTCGCCCCGCAGCGCCGACAGCGCCTGCCGGGTCTCGTCGAGTCCGTCCCGGGCCATGCCCCGCGCGGCCACCACCCGCTCCAGGATCTGTTCCCGGTCGGCGCCGCGTTCGATGAGCAGCCGGGCCGCTTCCAGGTGGACCAGCTGCGCGGAGAGGCTGTGGGCCAGCACGTCGTGGATCTCCCGGGCTATCCTCGCCCGCTCCCCCAGCGCCGCCGACTCCGCCTCGGCCTCCCGGGCGGCCCGCTCCTGGGCGAGCAGCCGCTGCGCGTTGCCCCGGGACTCCGCGTCCAGCCGCAGGACGTAGCCGGCCAGAGCCATCCCCACCACCGTGGCGGCGGTGGTCAGCCACACGTCGTTGTTGACCGCGGAGTAGGAGGCGAGGGCCACCGCCGCCACCGGCACGGCGGCTCCGAGCGGCAGCCGCTGGAGCGCGGTGATCCCGCAGCCGCACCAGATCACCAGGGCGGGTCCGCCGAAGCCCGTGGCCTGCGCGAAGACCGCGATGCCCAGCAGGGCGGAGACGAGGGCCAGGGACGGCAGGAGCCGGTGTGCGTAGGTCGTCCGGAAGAAGCCCCACGCGGCGGCGGCCGCGAGCAGCACGACGGCGACGGCTATGGCCGCGCTCCCGATGCCGAGCTGTTTCCGGCTGAAGGCGCCCCACAGCAGCACGGCGAGCAGCAGCACCCTGACCGCCCGGGAGTACAGCCGCTTGGCCTGGGAGACGCCGCTGCGGCCCAACGCCTCGCGGGACGGCCAGCGGGTCCACATGTTCTCGTTCACACGCGCTCCTTCCAGGCCGGCCGCGTTCCGTCACCGTACGCCGGGCCCGAACCTCCGGCGGAGCCCAGGCCGCCGGTCGCGGTGCCCGGAGCGACGGTGGGGGCGCCCGGAGGGACAGTGGCAGCGCCCGGAGAGGCAGTGGCGGCGCCCGGCGAAACGGTCGCGGAGCCCAGCGTCCGGGCCCGCCAGGTCAGGACCCCGGTGCGGACGAGCAGGGTCGCGGCGAGACCGAGCATCAGCGCGGAACTGTCCTGGTGGATGCCGAAGCCGCGGCCGAGTCCGAAGAGACCGACCCGGAGGGCTATGCCCACGGCCCACACCAGCCCACTCGCCCTGGTGCTCTTGGTCCAGACGACGCCGTCCTCCGCCGTCCACAGCCGGGAGGTCCACGCCCAGCCGGCCCCGACGGCCAGGCCGACGAGGATCTCGACGGCGAGCAGGGCGGCCGAGCCGACGCGGTGGTGGTCGTCGAGTATGCCGGGGCCGCGCAGCGCCATGAAGGCCAGGATCGCGGGCAGCAGCCACCAGCGCCGGTCGGTGTCGATCGCACGGGCGCGGAACTGCCGCGCGATCACAAGGGCGGCGATGACCACGATCACCAGCGCGTTGACCAGCCCGGACATGGCTGCCTCCGTGAGCGAGAAGGGGATTCGGCGGCGAGCGCTGCCGATGCCTTCGAAGTTACGGAAATCCGGGAGCCGGGAGATCGGAGCGGGGGTGGATCACGGGTGGAAACCCGAGCCGCCCTGTCCTCCACCCACGGGTGGAGACGCCCTGGGGGGAAACCCCGAAGGGGCGGGGAGGGCCCACCCAGGCCCTCCCCGCCCCTTCCAAGCTCGCCACGGCCACCCGGCACCTCGGGCCGCCGGCACTTTCACCCGCCCGACCGACGCCCCGACCGATGCCCCGGCCGAAGCCCCGGCCGAAGCCGAGCGCAGCGCCTACGCGTCGATACGCGACCGGTCCAGCGTCGCCGCCGAGCTGGAGATGAACTCCTTGCGCGGGGCCACGTCGTTGCCCATCAGCAGGTCGAAGACCTCCTCGGCGGCCTCCAGGTCGGCGAGGTTGATGCGGCGCAGGGTGCGGTGGCGCGGGTCCATCGTGGTCTCCGCCAGCTGGTCGGCGTCCATCTCGCCCAGGCCCTTGTAGCGCTGGATGGAGTCCTTGTACCGGATGCCCTTGCGCTGGAACTCCATGAGCTTGTCGCGCAGCTCACGGTCCGAGTACGTGTAGACGTACTTGTCCTGCCCCTTCTTCGGCTGGATCAGCTCGATGCGGTGCAGCGGGGGCACGGCGGCGAAGACCCGGCCCGCCTCGACCATCGGCCGCATGTAGCGCTGGAACAGCGTCAGCAGCAGACAGCGGATGTGGGAGCCGTCGACATCGGCGTCGGTCATCATGATGATCTTGCCGTAGCGGGCCGCGTCGATGTCGAACGTGCGCCCCGAGCCCGACCCTATGACCTGGATAATCGCGCCGCACTCGGCGTTCTTGAGCATGTCGGTCACGGACGAGCGCTGCACGTTGAGGATCTTGCCCCGGATGGGCAGCAGGGCCTGGAACTCGGAGTTGCGCGCGAGCTTGGCCGTGCCGAGCGCGGAGTCGCCCTCGACGATGAACAGCTCGCTGCGGTCCACGTCGTCGCTGCGGCAGTCGGCCAGCTTGGCGGGCAGGGACGAGGACTCCAGGGCGGTCTTGCGCCGCTGGGCGTCCTTGTGCTGGCGGGCGGCCACCCGGGTGCGGGCGGCGGCGACGACCTTCTCCATGACCACGCGGGCCTGGGCGGCGGCGTCCCGCTTGCTGGAGGTGAGGAACGCCTTGAGTTCCTTGGAGACCACGTTGTGCACGATGCGGCGGGCGGCCGAGGTGCCGAGCACCTCCTTGGTCTGGCCCTCGAACTGCGGCTCGGCCAGACGCACCGTGACGACCGCCGTCAAGCCTTCCAGCGCGTCGTCCTTGACGACGTCGTCCTCGGCCACGCGCAGCATCTTCTTGGCGCGCAGCATCTCGTTCATCGTCTTGGTGATCGCCTGCTCGAAGCCGGCGACATGGGTGCCGCCCTTGGGGGTGGCGATGATGTTGACGAAGGACTTCAGGGTCGTGTCGTAGCCCGTGCCCCAGCGCAGGGCGACGTCGACGCCCAGCTCGCGGGTGACCTCGGTCGGGGTCATCTGACCGTGCTCGTCCAGAACCGGGACGGTCTCCTTGAACGTGCCCTGGCCCGAGAAGCGGAGCACGTCGCACACCGGCTTGTCGGCGGCCAGGTACTCACAGAACTCGCTGATGCCGCCGTCGAAGCGGAAGGATTCCTCACCCTTGCTGCCGCCCTCGCCGAGACCCATCTCGTCGCGCACGACGATGGTCAGGCCGGGCACCAGGAAGGCGGTCTGGCGGGCCCGCTGGTGCAGGTTCTCCAGCGAGAGCTTGGCGTCCTTGAGGAAGATCTGCCGGTCCGCCCAGTAGCGCACGCGCGTGCCGGTCCGGGCCTTGGCGATCTTCTTCGTCTTGACCAGGCCGCTCTTGGGCTCGAACTTGGCGTCGGCGCCCTCGCCGGTGAAGGCGCCGGGCACGCCGCGCCGGAAGCCGATCGCGTGGGTGTGGCCGCCGCGGTCGACCTCGACGTCGAGGCGCGCGGAGAGCGCGTTCACCACGGAGGCGCCCACGCCGTGCAGACCGCCGGAGGCCGCGTAGGAGCCGCCGCCGAACTTGCCGCCCGCGTGCAGCTTGGTCATGACGACCTCGACGCCGGACAGGCCGGTCTTCGGCTCCACGTCCACGGGGATGCCGCGGCCGTTGTCCCGCACCTCGACGGAGCCGTCGTCGTGGAGGATCACCTCGATGTGGTCGCAGTAGCCGCCGAGGGCCTCGTCCACGGAGTTGTCGATGATCTCCCAGAGGCAGTGCATCAGACCGCGGCTGTCGGTCGAGCCGATGTACATGCCCGGGCGCTTGCGCACGGCCTCAAGGCCCTCGAGGACGAGGAGGTGCCGCGCGGTGTAGTTGGAACCGTCGCGGTCTGCTCCTGCCAGCAGCGCTGTGGACGGCACGGACGTATCGGCGGTCACGCGGTTCGCTCCTCGCTGAATTTCAGATGAGCCCCTCATGGGTAAGGGGCCGGCTTCGGTCGCCGCTCAGAGGGTACCGATGCCTGGTAGAGCCGGTGTAACGCCACCCTCGTCGGGGAACTCACCCTAGTGCACGCTCGTACGAGCGTTCGATCACACGATGGAGTGAAACCCACATCACGTTCCCTTCGAGGCATGAACCATTTAGGCTCCGGGCACGTCCTCATGAACAACCGGCAACCCAGCCGGGAGGACACAGACCGAATGAGCGCGAACCCGTAAGCACACAAGAAACGCACTACGGCACATTCGCCGCCAACCGGCAGCAGACAGCCACCCGGAAAGATTTTTCCGACGGAAACCCCCGAGCGGGAACGATTTCGGGCTGGTTGGATGTTGACCCTGGTACGACAGCTCGTCGAGCTAGAGAAGAGGCGACGTGACTACTGTTCTGACCCCCGCGAGCCCCCTGACGGCCGCCGATCGCTGCGACCGCTGCGGCGCCCAGGCATACCTGCGCGTCGTCCTGCTCAGCGGCGGCGAACTGCTCTTCTGCGCCCACCACGGTCGCAAGTTCGAGCCGGAACTCAAGAAGATCGCCGCTGAGATACAGGACGAGACGGAGCGGCTGACGTCCCTTCCGGGCACCGCCTCCACCGAAGAGCGCTGAACCTCGCACACCCGACGAGCCAGCCCCGGCACCAGGCCGGTGAGCGGGCGGCCGCTCCCCTCGCGGAAGCGGCCGCCCGTCGCTCGTAACCGGACTCACAGCCGGAAGAGACCCCTCAGCCGCCACCGAAGGCGGCTGTACGGCGACTGACGGCCCCCTGAGCCGTTCCCAGCACCTTCGCGACCTCGGACACCCGCGTGTAGACGCCGGGGCTTCCGGGGCGCCCGCAGCCGTTCCCGAAGGACACCAGCCCGATCAGCCGCCCGCCGGCGACGAGCGGGCCACCGCTGTCCCCCTGGCAGGCATCGGGACCACCGGCCTCCTCGCCCGCGCACAGCATCGTGTCGGCGCGGTAGGCACCCTCCGCCCCGCCCGGGTAGGCGCGGGCGCAGACCTCGTCCGCGAGGACGTGCAGCCGGGCCGCGTGCAGCTGCTTCGCGTAGGCACCCTGCCCGCTGGTGTCGCCCCACCCCGACACCAGCGCCTCCGTACCGGCCGCGTAGGCCGCGTCACCCGCTTCCGCCATGCGCACGAGGGTGTTCTCCGGCAGCGGCCGGGCGAGCGTGAGAACGGCGAAGTCGCCGGAGTTCGCCGCGGCGTCGTAGTCCGGGTTGACCTCGGTCTTGCGTACGGGGATCTCCTCGCCGTCCCCCGACAGCAGATCGGTGCGGTTGGCGATGACCTTGAGATCGCGGACGTTCTCGGGCGGCCCGCCCAGGGCGCCCTCGGACAGGCAGTGCGCCGCGGTGAGCACCGTGGTCGGCGCGACGGCCACCCCGCCGCAGAACTGCCCCGCCCGCGTACCCCCGAACCGGTCACGGCTGGACAGCGCCACCGTCCACGGCGCCGTCGAGACATCGATCGGGAATCCCCCGACCACCACGCCGCCGGCGGCCGAGGGAGCCGCCCCGGCCAGGGGTATCGCGGTCAGGACGGCCGCCAGGATCAGCGGCCGGATCAGCATCCGGGCAACGGTACGACGCATCGAGGCGCTCCTCACTCAGGGTGGCGATGAGACACCCAGAGTGATCCACTTCGCGCCCGCCCGCAGCACGAAGGCCCGGCTCCCGCAGGGGGAACCGGGCCTTCGCCGTCATACGGCCTGGACTAGTCCAGGTAGTCGCGCAGGACCTGCGAGCGCGACGGGTGGCGCAGCTTCGACATGGTCTTCGACTCGATCTGACGGATGCGCTCGCGCGTCACGCCGTACACCTTGCCGATCTCGTCGAGGGTCTTCGGCTGACCGTCGGTGAGACCGAAGCGCATCGAGACGACGCCGGCCTCGCGCTCGGAGAGCGTGTCGAGCACCGAGTGCAGCTGCTCCTGGAGGAGCGTGAAGCTGACGGCGTCGGCGGGGACGACGGCCTCGGAGTCCTCGATGAGGTCACCGAACTCGCTGTCGCCGTCCTCGCCCAGCGGGGTGTGCAGCGAGATGGGCTCGCGGCCGTACTTCTGGACCTCGATGACCTTCTCGGGGGTCATGTCGAGTTCCTTGGCCAGCTCCTCCGGGGTGGGCTCGCGGCCCAGGTCCTGGAGCATCTGGCGCTGCACACGGGCGAGCTTGTTGATGACCTCGACCATGTGCACCGGGATACGGATGGTGCGGGCCTGGTCGGCCATGGCGCGGGTGATCGCCTGACGGATCCACCAGGTGGCGTACGTGGAGAACTTGTAGCCCTTGGTGTAGTCGAACTTCTCGACAGCGCGGATCAGACCGAGGTTGCCCTCCTGGATCAGGTCCAGGAAGAGCATTCCGCGGCCGGTGTACCGCTTGGCCAGGGAGACCACCAGACGGAGGTTGGCCTCCAGCAGGTGGTTCTTGGCGCGGCGGCCGTCCTCGGCGATGATCTCCAGCTCGCGCTTGAGCTTCGGGGCGAGCTTGTCGGAGTTGGCGAGCTTGTCCTCGGCGAACAGGCCCGCCTCGATGCGCTTGGCCAGCTCCACTTCCTGCTCGGCGTTGAGCAGGGGAACCTTGCCGATCTGCTTCAGGTAGTCCTTGACCGGGTCGGCGGTGGCGCCGGCCGCGGCGACCTGCTGCGCGGGCGCGTCGTCCTCGTCCTCGTCGGACAGCACGAAGCCGGCGGCCTCGGTGCCCTCGGGCTCGTCGGCGGCCTTGGTCTCCTCGATGACCTCGTCTTCGAGGAGCTCGCCGTCGTCCTTCTTGGACGTCGTCTTCTTCGCCGCGGTCTTCTTGGCCGTGGTCTTCTTCGCGGCCGTCTTCTTGGCGGTGGTCTTCTTGGCCGCGGCCTTCTTGGCGGGGGCGGCGTCCTCGTCGTCACCCGCCGCGGAGGCGGCCGGGGCGGTCGTGGAAGTCGTGGCCTTGCGGGTGGTCACCGTCTTCGCCGCGACCGTCTTGGTGGTGGTGCGCTTGGCGGGGCTCTTCGCTGCGACGCTCTTGCGGGTGCGCTTGGGCTCTGCGGCACTGACCATCAGCGTCACACCCTCTTCCTCAAGGATCTGATTGAGGCTGCGCAGAACGTTCTTCCACTGAGTGGCCGGAATCTGGTCGGCTTCGAAGGCCCGACGCACATCGTCGCCGGCAATCTGCCCCTCAGCCTTTCCCCGCTCGATGAGCGCCATGACAGAGACGGACTCGGCGATCTCCGGCGGGAGCGTACGGGATGTGCTGGCCGACACGAACAACCTCTCGGAACGTTGGAAAACGGCTTCCGGCTCCGTCCGACACGGACAGGAACCGACCACCGGCCTGGGGATGGGCCGACGGCGCGGGCGGGGCCGGGGAAGTCACACAGCGCCTGGTACGGCGTCCGTATTCCCTCCGCGGCTTTACCTCTTAGGTCATCGCGCTGTCTCCACGAGCGTTACGCCCAATCTGCGTGGCCCGAGTCACACCCCGTAAGCGGTCAAAAGTTGTCGGACACGAGCAGAACGGGCTCTTTTCATCCTAACGAGACGAGCCGGCTTTCGGCCGGGACCGGAGCCACCACTCTCGACGGTCCGCCCCGCCGCGCGACGTACACCGCATCCCCGGGGGAACCGGCGGGGTCGCGACGGCGGGGCCCCGAGCCCGGCACCGCCATCACCACCACCGACAGGACCACCCTCATCCGTGGTGCACCCGGCCCGGCGCGGGGCACCACCTGCCGACGACCGCTTCGCTCGCCTCAGCTCACGTTCGCCTCACGTTCGCTCGCGGTGCCGGTCAGTGCTCGCGCGGCGCCGGGACCACGCGCTCCACCTCGGGGTGGACGGTGAGGAGCTGGCGCATGGCCGCCTCGGCCGCACCGCCGTCGCCCGCGCCGAGCGCGTCCACGATCCGGCCGTGCTGGGTGAGCGAGGTCTCGGTGGGCCGGTCGCAGCCGGTGACGGGGCCGCCGGAGACGTGCAGCGCGGAGGAGACGATCCCGGAAAGGTGCTCCAGCATCCGGTTGCCCGCGACCTGGATGAGCAGGGCGTGGAACTCGGTGTCGGCCCGCGAGAAGGTCAGCGCGTCACCGCCGGAGAGGGCGTGGCTCATGATCTCGACCAGGTCGGACAGGCGCTGCTGCACCTCCTCGCGGCCGTGCCCGGCGGCGAGGCGGGCGGCGAGCGGCTCGATCGTCCAGCGCAGCTCGTTCAGCTCGCGGCGCTGGTCGTCGCGCTGTGGGCCGAAGGCCCGCCACTCGATGATGTCGGGATCGAGGAGGTTCCAGTCGCTCACGGGGCGCACCCGCGTGCCGACGTTCGGCCGGGCGCTGACGAGGCCCTTGGCCTCCAGGACCCGGAGGGATTCGCGGACGACGGTGCGGGAGACCTCGAAACGCTGGCCGATCTCCTCGGGCACCAGCGGGCGGTCCGCCCCGAGGTCACCCGAGACGATCATCTGACCCAGCTGCTGGACGAGCTGGCCGTGCAATCCGCGCCCGCGGCTGCCCGCGGTACGCCGGCCGACACGGACCAGCTCGGAATCTGCCCCCTCCCAGGCGGGCACGGCGGCGCGATCGGCCACCGGAGCCTCGGCGTAGGGGTAACGGTCGATTTCGCCCGGGCCGGCCAGACCGGAGTCGGCGGAGCGGGCGGCGGTCATCATGGTGTGCGCAAGGGTACTCACGCATCCTTTGTCGGCGTTGCCTCCAACTGCCTTGAGGGCTTTGGTGAAAAGCACACGAAAGGGTGATCGCTCACCCCGTCGCAATTGACGCCTTATCGTAAAGAAACGGGCTTTCTGCGGGGAGTTGTGCGCACAGTGGAGCGGGAACCGTACGCCGGGCCTCACCTGACCCTGACGCGCGGCGCCGTGAACAGATACGCGCACAGCAGCGCGCCGAGCGACAACACCATTGCGCCGCCGACGGGTTGGCCGACGATACGGATCACCGCCAGCACATAGCGTTCGCCGCCGAAGGGCCACTGGAGCAGCAGAAGGTCGTGCATCCGGACCGTGATTCCGGCCGCGGTGCGCACGGTCGTCCCTTCGAACACCTGCCGCACCAGCGGTACGACGGCCACCGGCACCGCGAGCACGGCCGCGAGCCCCGCCGTGGTCGAGCGGAAGACACCGGCCGCCAGCACTCCGGCCCACGCGCACCCGATCACGAGCGCGAACCAACTCACGCCCATCGACAGCCAGTCCTCGGGAACCTGGGTCAATTCCCGGCCGTAGAGGAGATAGAGCGCCTCGGCGTCGCATCCCAGCGCGAGGAAGGCCAGGATCGCGGCGGTGACCCCGGAGACGGAGAGCTTCGCCATGAGCAGGCCCAGCCGCCGGGGCACGGTCACGCGGTCCACCGCCAGCGCGGGATGGCGGAACTCGTCCCCGAAGGACAGCGCGCCGAGCAGCCCCGCCGCCAGCGCCACGGGCGGCAGCGGGAACTCCCTCGGCCAGGCGGCGAACAGCCGCTCCTGCGGGGTGTGCCCGATCCGGGCCAGCAGTACGGCGATGAGCGCGGACACCAGCAGGACGACCCCGCCGACGAGAAACCCGGTACGAATCCCGGCGGCACGCCGCAGCTCGTACCGGAGGGGGCGCAGCGGACTGGGCGTGGAGCGCACGGAGATGGGGGGCGGCAAGGGGGACGAAGCACTGTCGGCCAGGGCGACTTCGGCCACCGGCGAAGTGCCGTCGGGGGTGACACTCTCGGCCTCCGGGGTCCCGGCGGCCGACTCCCCCTCAGCCCCGGCGGCGTCCACCCGCTCCCCGCCAGGCCCCATGTCGCCGATTTCGTCGGCCAGTTGATGAACCATGATGTGGTGCCGGTACGCCGTCTCACCGATGTCGGCGGTCGTACTGCCGTACACGGAAATACGGTTGCCTCCCTCCGCCACGACCTCGACCGAACGACGCTCGATGCGCGCCTCTTTGGTGAGCAGGGTCGCCAGGCGTGCCGCCTGAGGGCTGCGTACGGCGACCCGGGGGCGGAGTCTGGTGCGGGCGAACTCACTTCCCTCCTGGTCCGCGACGACTCTGCCGCCGTCGAGGGTGACGACGTGATCGGCCGTCCGCGCGGCCTCCTTGGGGTCGGCGGTGGTGAGCAGCACCGTGCCGCCCTGGTCGGCGTAGGCGCGCAGGGCGGTGTGCGTCCAGCGGGCCTCGGCGGGCGAGAGACCGGCGGTGGGCTCGTCCAGAACGAGCGTGTGCGGGTCGGGCAGCAGGGCGCAGGCGAGACCCAGTCGACGGTCCATGCCGCGCGACAGGGTGCCGAGCCGTTCCTCGCGCAGGCTGACGAGCCCGACCGCTTCGAGGACTTCGTCGGCACGCCGGGCGGGGACTCCGGTCGCCGCGCAGAGCATCCGCAGGTGGCCGCGGACGGTGCGGGCGGGGTGTCCGGGCACGTCGCCGAGCACGACACCCACCTCGCGGGACGGGTGGGCGATCCGGTGCAGGGGGCGCCCTCTGAAGTAGGTGATGCCACGCCCTTGCCGGAGTTCGAGCATCAGCCCGAGCACGGTCGTCTTGCCCGCCCCCGCCGCTCCGAGCAGAACGGTGAGGTGCCCGGCGCGCGCCTCGAAGGAGACGTCGTCCACGACGGGCGGTTGGGCCTTGCGGGGATTGCTGGTCAGTCCGACAGCCTGGATCACCCGAAGCAAGATAGCGCGCGAAGTCCGTTTTATTGCCTATGACCCGATTCGCTCTACTGTGGCATGCGGAGCCGCGCAACCCGGGTGCGCCGTTCGGGGACGTGCACACCTCGGACGCCCGCCTCGGGCACCCGCCTCAGACCTCGGGCCGGAGCATCGGCGGGTTGAGCAGGGTGGCACCGCCGGCCCGGAAGAGCTGGGCGGGCCTGCCGCCCTGGCGGGTGGTCGTCCCGCCGGTCGGCACGAGGAAGCCCGGCGTCCCGGTGACCTTGCGGTGGAAGTTGCGCGGATCGAGAGCCACACCCCATACCGCCTCGTAGACGCGGCGCAGCTCTCCGACCGTGAACTCGGGCGGACAGAACGCCGTGGCCAGCGACGAGTACTCGATCTTCGAGCGGGCCCGCTCCACCCCGTCCGCGAGGATCTGGCCGTGGTCGAAGGCGAGCGGCGCCACGGGCTCGCCGTCCCGGCCGTACCCGCCCTGCTGGAGCAGTTCCTCGACCGGCGCCCAGCGGGCGTTGCTCGCGTCGCCGCCCGCGCGGGGTGCGGGGAGGTCCGGGGCGAGGGCGAGGTGCGCCACGCTGACCACCCGCATGCGCGGGTCGCGCTTCGGATCGCCGTAGGTGGCGAGCTGTTCCAGATGCGCGCCGTTGTCCTGGGCCGGGACGGCGGGGTCGTGGGCCCGGAGCCCGGTCTCCTCGGCCAGTTCCCGTGCCGCCGCCTGGGACAGGTCCTCGTCGGCCCGTACGAATCCGCCGGGGAGCGCCCAACGCCCCTGGAAAGGCTGCTCGCCTCTGCGTACCGCCAGCGCGCACAGGGCATGTCGGCGAACGGTCAACACGACCAGGTCCACGGTGACGGCGAACGGCGGAAACGCTGACGGGTCGTAGGGCATAAGGCGATCTTAGTCGTCTCCTTGACGATAAACACTCCCTTCTCCGGTCGCCGTCGCGAAGACGGACGGCTGTCGTCAGCTCTCTCCGTCGGTCGCGCACGTCCGGGTGGTGTCCCGCCTCACGCTTCCCGGCCGGGTGGCTGCGGCCGAGGAGGAGTCCGTGCGCCGGCCTGGAGGGCGCCGACGGGCGGTGCCCGCGCGGGTGGGGCCGGTGCTGTCGGGGCCGGTGTGCCCCGAGGGCCGGCTTCGGTGCCGACGGCGTGAGTTGGGGGGCGTGGGTGGCGTGGCGGGGTCGCTCTCGGCCCGGTCGTCGTGGTGAGTCTGATCGTCCGGTTCGGGGGCGGAGGCACCCTCGGGAGCGCACGGTGCGGGTGGCCCGCCCGCACCCGGATCCTGATCCACGGCGACGCCCTCTGGGTCCGCCTCCCACTCCCGGTCCGCCCGCTCGGCGCCGGCTCCCTCCGGTCCCGCCCCCCGCCCCCGGTTCGCCCGCTCCACGCGGAGGCAGCGCCGGACCTTCTCCGGGTCGATTCCTTCGTTGCAGGCCTGGTGCAGCAGGCGGGCGAAGAGATAGTCGGGGTCCGCTCCGAGGGCCATCGCCAGGGCCTCTCGCGCCTCCAGCTGGTCACCGGTGGACCAGGCGACCCAGCCGGCCAGGGTCAGCGGGGCGGCGGCGTGCTCGCGGTAGGGGCCGACGCAGCGGCGGGCCAGGGCACGCCAGAGCCGCAGGGCGGGTGCCGCTTCGTCGCCCTCCATCCAGGCGGCCGCACGGTCACGTGTCGTGCGGTCCTGGAGGCCGAGGATCAGCGCGGCCGCCTCATCGTGCGCGAGCAGCGTGTCGTCACACAGGTCCGCCGGGTGCGTACCGGACACCGGGGGCGCCTGCGCGAAGCGGCCGATGACCCGTTCGGCGAGGTCCAGGGTCTCGGCCGCCACCTCTTCCCGGCTCGCCTCGTCCAGGATGCGGGGCACCAGGGACAGGCCCGCCGCGTCCAGGGCGATCTCCTGTTCCAGGGCGGCGGAGGTCTCCCACGGCAGCATCCTGGCGCGGAGTTCACGCAGCGTGCCCCGCACCTGGAGCCCGGCATAGGTGGCCGCCGCCGCCAGCACCGAGGTGCCGGGCAGCCCCATCACGGTGCCCTCGGCCGGACAGCACGCGTCGACCGGGCACACGTAGGACCAGAAGCGCCCGTCCGAGATGCACAGCGCCTCGATCACCGGGACGTCCAGGCCGCCGCACTCGGTACGCAGCAGCTGAGCCAGGGGGCCGAGCCGGCGCATGACGTCCCGCCCGGACTCGCCGGGCCGTGGCTCCTGGCAGAGGTACGCGACCATCCGCTCCGCACGCGCCCCGCGCCGCTCGCTGCCCAGCACCAGTCCCCTGGCCACCTGTCGGGCGGCCGCGCTCCAGTCCTCCTCGCTCGCGGGAATGCCCAGCCGGGCCCGCCCGCCGAACCTGCCCGGACCGTCGCTGTCGTACAGCGCGACCAGGACCATGCTGTCCTCGGGCCGGTACCCGAGCAGATAGGGCAGCGCGTCGGCCAGCTCGGCCGGGGTACGCAACGTGACCTGGGCGTCGTGCGCACTCCGGCCGCCGAACGGCACCTCCGCCGGGCCGCCCCCGGCACCACCTCCCGCCCCGGAGCCCGCCCCGCCTCCCGGAAAGTCCCTGTTCTCACCGTTCTCGAACGGTCCAGCCGTTTCGCCGTGATTCGTCATGCGCTGACGATCTCGCAGTTCGCCGAATCCCGCTGGGGCCTGTGGATAAGTCGGATCAGGGACACGCCAAGACGCCGACCGGCGAACGGCCCACCGGCAAACAGTCCACAGGCGGCCACCCCTCAGGCGGCCAGCCCCCAGCCGTGCAGAACCCGGCGCCCAGAACCCGCCCCTCGCTCGCTACCCGCCCACCCCCAGCACCAGCGGCAGAACCCCCTCCGCCCCCGCCTGCCGCAACAGCCGCGCCGCCACCGCCAGAGACCAGCCCGAGTCCGTGTAGTCGTCCACGAGGAGCACCGGACCAGGGGCAGCGGTAAGGGCAGCGGCGAGCTCGGGCGCGACCGCCAGGGACGCGGTCAGGGTCCGCAGCCGCTGGGCGGAGTTGCTGCGGGGGGTGGGGTGGTCGTCGGTCAGGGTGAGGGTGCCGAGGAGGGGCAGCCAGCCGATGCGGGCGACGCCTTCCGCGAGGGAGGTGACCAGGTGGGGATGGGTGCGGGAGGGCATCGCGACCACACCCACCGGGCGCGGTGTCGCCTCCGCCGCACCGCTCGCCCAGCCGCCCGGGGAGCGGGCCCAGTCGCCGAGCACCGTCACGACGGCGGAGAGCACGTCGTCCGGTACGGGACCGTCGGGCGACTGGGGTGACAGCAGGGGGCGGAGCCGGTTGCCCCAGCCGATGTCCGAGAGCCTGCCGAGTGCGCGGCCCACGGCCGCCTGCTGCCCTGCGGGGATGCGGCCCTTGAGCTCGACTCCGATCGCGGGCATTCCGGTGGGCCACATCCGGCGCGGCTCGATCTCCACGCCGGGGCGTTCGAGTTCGCCCCGCGCCGCGGCGAGGGCGCCGGGTGCGACGGCGGGGTCGAGCCACGGTCCGGCGCAGTTGTCGCAGCGGCCGCAGGCGGTGGCCTTCTCGTCGTCGAGCTGGCGCTGCAGGAACTCCATCCGGCAGTCGGTGGTCGCCACGTAGTCCCGCATGGCCTGCTGTTCGGCCTCGCGCTGGTGGGCCACGCGCGCGTACCGCTCGGCGTCGTAGACCCATGGCTGACCGGTGGCGGTCCAGCCGCCCTTGACGCGCTTGACCGCGCCGTCGACGTCCAGGACCTTCAGCATGGTCTCCAGGCGGGAGCGCCGCAGCTCCACCAGCGGCTCCAGGGCGGGCAGCGACAGGGGGCGGCCCGCCTGCTCCAGCACCGACAGGGTGCGCCGTACCTGTTCCTCGGGCGGGAAGCCCACCGAGGCGAAGTAGGCCCAGATCGCCTCGTCCTCGCGGCCGGGCAGGAGCAGTACGTCCGCGTGCTCCACGCCTCGTCCCGCGCGGCCCACCTGCTGGTAGTAGGAGATCGGGGACGAGGGCGAGCCCAGGTGCACCACGAAGCCCAGGTCGGGCTTGTCGAAGCCCATGCCGAGGGCCGAGGTCGCCACCAGCGCCTTCACCCGGTTCGCGAGCAGGTCCTCCTCCGCCTGGAGGCGGTCCGCGTTCTCGGTCTTGCCGGTGTAGGAGGCCACCGGATAGCCGCGCTGGCGCAGGTAGGCCGCGACCTCCTCGGCCGCCGCCACCGTCAGCGTGTAGATGATCCCGGAGCCCTGGAGATCGCCCAGCCGCTCTCCCAGCCAGGCCAGCCGGTGTGCCGCGTCCGGCAGCTTCAGGACGCCGAGCCGCAGGCTCTCGCGGTCCAGCGGCCCGCGCAGCACCAGGGCGCCGGCGCCACCGGTGCCCAGCTGCTCGGCCACGTCGGCCGTCACGCGCGCGTTGGCGGTCGCCGTGGTGGCCAGGACGGGCACGTCCGCCGGCAGCTCGGCCAGCATGGTGCGCAGCCGTCGGTAGTCGGGCCGGAAGTCGTGTCCCCAGTCGGAGATGCAGTGCGCCTCGTCCACCACCAGCAGCCCGGCCGTGGCGGCGAGCTTGGGCAGCATGTTCTCCCGGAAGTCCACGGAGTTGAGGCGCTCGGGGCTCACCAGGAGGACGTCGGTCCCGCCGCGTTCGACCTCTTCATGGATGGTGTCCCACTCCTCCGGGTTGGCCGAGTTGATGGTGCGGGCGCGGATGCCGGCCCGCTCCGCCGCCTCGACCTGGTTGCGCATGAGCGCCAGCAGGGGCGAGACGATCACAGTGGGACCGGCGCCGCGGCAGCGCAGCAGCGCGGTGGCCACGAAGTACACCGCCGATTTGCCCCAGCCGGTGCGCTGCACGACCAGTGCCCGCCGGTGCTCCTCCACCAGGGCGGCGACGGCCTGCCACTGGTCCTCCCGCAGCCGTGCCGTGCCCTCCGGGGCGCCGACCAGCTCGGCGAGAACCGCATCGGCTTCGGTGCGGAGCGTGAGATCGTCCATGCCTCCATGCAACCCGATGGCACCGACAATCGGCGAATCCGGCCGGCGCGACGCACCCCCTTGCGAGCGGGCGTCGGCGCCGGGGCGCGGAAAGGGCGCGAAACGGTCGCCGGAGGCGTCGTGGGTGGTCATCGGGGGTAGGGATATAAGTAACGGACCACCAGATAACCGTCGGCGGCCCCAATTGCTCGTTGCCGCATCCAAGTTCGACAGGAAGAATTGAAGTCCGCTCCCCGCACGGCTCGCCCGTGTTCCGGCTGGGCTTTACTGCGGTGCGCGCTCCCCCGAATCCGACCTCGCCCGCAGTGTGGGCGCGTAGCCGAAGGGAGGAACGTGACCTTCGGATTCGCCTCGTCCTCGGCGGCCTCGTTGTCGACGTCCGTGACCGCCGCTTCCGCCAGCCGTCTGCTCGAACCCGCCGAGTGGGCCGCCGCCGGAATCCCGCTGCTGCGCAACCCGCGCGAGGTCGTGGGCGGGCTGCACGTCCGCCATCGCCCCAGACCGTCCACGGCCGTCGTGGCCGTGCTCGATCCCGACGAACGGCTCTGTGCCAGCGCCTCGTTCACGCGGCGCCCGGCCCCGGCCGACGGCTGGATGTTCCGCAACGCCCTGCTCGACCAGTTGCGTCGGATCATCCCGCACGACCTGCGCCGCCGCACCCCGGTGCGCACCGCCGTGCTGCTCTACTGCCGCGAGGGCGAAGCGCGTTGGACCGAGGAGGACGGCGCCTGGATGTGGGGGCTGCGCGACGCGTGCACGCTGCACGGGCTGCGCTGCGGTGCCTACATCACGCTGACCCAGGAGGGCTGGCAGGTGCTGGGCGAGGGACGCGGGGGCCGTAGTCCCCACGCCGGTTCGGCACCGGAGCCGTTCGCCCTGTCGGAGGTCCCGCCGCTGGCACCGCGAACCGGCGGTCCGGTCTCCGAGGTGCTGCGCCGGGCGGCGGCCCGCTGACCCCGGCTGCACGGCACGTACACCCGCGAATCGGCGGCGGCACAGAGCCGCCGCCCGATCGGTATCGCGCACCATGAACGCTCACGCACCATGAACGCGAATCGTCGTCCGGTGGCCGCCCTCATGACAGGGGCGGCCACCGGACGACGCTCCGGGCACGGCAGGGGCCGTACGACGGCACGGACGTCACCGGAGCGACCGGCGACCCGTGCCGCCCGGGGTCAGACGCCGGCGCCCAGAACCGAGTTGATCTGCTGCGGGTCGCCGCAGACGATCAGCAGGGCTCCGGCCCGGGAGTGGGCCGCGGAGAGGGCGGTGGTGGCGGTTTCGGTGCTGCCCCCGTTGACGGCCACGACGACCACGGGACGGGAGGCGGCGCGGGCGGCGAAGGACGCGTCCGTGTAGAACACGTCGTCACCCGCGTCGTGCTGCGCCCAGTAGGACGCCTCACCGAAGGACAGTTCGTGCTCGGTCCACGGGTGCTGGGCGCCGGTGGTGATCACCAGCACCTCACCCGGGGAACGGCCCGAGTCGAGCAGCAGGTCCAGCGCCTCCTCGGCGGCGTCGAGCGCACCCTCGGCCGAAACCGGGATCAGCTGAATCTGCGGGGTTGCCGCGGGGGCGGCGGCAGCGGCCGGGCCCGACGGGCTCGGCTCGGCCGGGGCCACGTCACGCGGCATGCGCTGCACCGGCGGAGCCGGCCGCGGAGGGCCGGGACGACCGGGGCGGGCCGAAGCCGCGGGGCGGGGGCCGGGTACGGGGCGAGGGGTCGGCGCGACGCGGCCGCTGGCCGCCGTGACGCTGGAACCCTGGGCACTCTCGTGAATCTGAGGCTCCTCGGGAATGAGAGGCATGAGCTGATTTTTATCAAACATTGAAACGACACTGACGGCCGGGTGGCACATCAGTGCGAACGGAACCGTCAGAAGTCGAAGCCGAGCTGGCCTTCGATCTCCGGAGCGCCTCCGTCGGCCCGGCTGCGGACCTTCTTGAGATGCCGCCACTGGGGCAGCGCATCAAGATACGCCCACGACAGGCGGTGGTACGGGGTGGGGCCCCGCTCCTCCAGTGCGGTCTTGTGCACGGGTGAGGGATACCCGGCGTTGTCCGCGAATCCGAAGTCTGCATGGCCGACGCCGAGTTCGGCCATCATTTTGTCGCGCCGCACCTTGGCGATCACCGAGGCCGCCGCGACGGCCACGCACGACCGGTCGCCCTTGATCACCGTGCGCACCTGCCAGGGAGCGCCGAGGTAGTCGTGCTTGCCGTCGAGGATCACCGCGTCAGGACGCACCGGGAGCGACTCCAGCGCCCGTACGGCGGCCAGGCGCAGTGCGGCGGTCATGCCCAGGTCGTCGATCTCCTCGGGGGAGGCGTGTCCCAGGGCGTAGGCCGTCACCCATGTCTGGAGTATTCCGGCCAGTTCCGTACGCCGCTTGACCGTGAGCAGCTTGGAGTCGGTGAGTCCCTCGGGCGGACGCCGGAGTCCGGTGACCGCCGCGCAGACCGTGACGGGCCCGGCCCAGGCGCCGCGTCCCACCTCGTCGACGCCGGCGATGACCTTCGCTCCGGTCGTGGCGCGCAGGGAGCGCTCGACGGTATGAGTGGGTGGTTCGTACGGCATGGCGCCCTTAGCGTACGCCGCCCGGAGCGGGGTGCGACACCCCGCCCCTCCCTACGGCGTCTCGGACGGCCGGGGCGGGGCCGTCCGGCGTCCGAAGCGTGCGTCGCCCACGGTCGTCAGCGGCCGTCGGGAACCCATGCGGGCAGTTCCTCGGTCCGCTCCGACCACGCCCTGGGCGGGGCGCCGGCCATGCCCGCGGCCAGGACGCCGCCCACGATGGCGCAGGTCGTGTCCACGTCGCCGCCCGCCTGGGCGGTCGTCCAGAACGCCTGCTCGAAGTCGGTGAGGGCGCGGGCGGCGGACCACAGGGCGAACGGGACGGTGTCGTGGGCGCTGGTACGGCGGCCGCAGCCGAGGACGGCCGCGACGGTGGCCGCGTCCTCGTAGTCGAGCATGTCCCGGGCCCGCCTGAGGCCCGCCGCCACGGCGCTTCTCGGCACCAGGGCGATGACGCCGTCCAGGAGCGCTTCAGGGGCCGGCGGGCCGTCCGGGGAGGCGGCCAGGGCGGCGGCCGCCGCCACCGCCATGGCGCCAGCGACGGCCTCCCGGTGCTGGTGGGTGGGGTAGGCGGAGATCTCCGCCTGGTGGGTGGCCTGCTCGGGGTCGTCGGCGTACCAGGCGCCGAGCGGGGCGATCCGCATCGCGGCGCCGTTGCCCCAGGAGCCCTGGCCCTGGAAGAGCCGGGCGGCCAGTTCACGCCAGTCGCCACCCTCGCGGACGAGGCGCAGCAGACGGTTCACGGCGGGGCCGTAGCCGCGGTCGAAGTCGTGGTGGTGGGCGAAGGAGTGGGCCAGGGCGTCCTGGTGGACCCGGTCGTGGGCCGCGAGGACGGACACGACCGAGCAGGCCATCTCCGTGTCGTCGGTCCACTGCCAGAGCCCCTCGGGCAGCTCGCGCCGGCCCAGGAGGGGGTAGTTCACCGGGACGAAGAACTGCGAGCCGAGCGCGTCGCCCACCGCGAGTCCGCGCAGGCTGGCCAGGGCGCGGCCGAGGCGCCCGGAAGAGGAGGAGTCGGAGGTCATCTTCGGTCAGCCTATCCATGGACCCGGCGCTCGATCATCCGATATTCAGCCACCCCGGACCCGCGTCGTGCCCTCAACCGCCTATCCAGTACGGCACGGGTTCGCGCCAGCGCTCGAAGGGCCGGTCGAGGGCGTACTTGCCGTTCTCCCCGAGAACGAGCATCCGCAGCTCGGCGTTCCCGGGGTTGGACAGCGACTCGAATTCGGACACGGTCCAGTGGAACCAGCGCATGCAGAACAGCCGCATGGCCAGGCCGTGGGTCACCAGGAGGACGTTCGGCGGGTGGTCGGGCTCCTCGAAGCTGCGGAAGAGGCTCTCCAGGAAGCCACCGACCCGGTCGTACACGTCGGCGCCGGACTCGCCCTGCGGGAAGCGGAAGAAGAAGTGGCCGTACGCGTCGCGGTAGGCCTTCTGGAGGCGTACGTCGCCGCGCTCCTGCCAGTTGCCCCAGTCCTGCTCGCGCAGCCGGGGCTCCTCGCGCACGCGTATGCGCACGGGATCGAGGCCGAAGGCGTCCAGGGTCTCGTGGGTGCGGCGGTACGGGGAGACGTACACGCTCACGCGTTCGTCGCCGACGATCTCGCGGAGCCGCTCGCCGGTGTGCTCGGCCTGTCGCCGGCCGCGCTCGGTCAGGGCGAGGGCGTGGTCGGGTTCGCGCTCGTACACGGAGTCATCGACGTTGCCCGTTGACTCGCCGTGCCGGACAAGGATGATGCGCCGTGGTCGTGCCATGCCAGCACCCTAGATCGCCCCGGTAACGGGCGCGCACGCATACCGGTTTCCTACGGCGTAGGTCACACGCTCCGGGCGTCTCAGACCGTCCAGGACGGCTCCAGTTCCACGATGTCGCCGGAGAGGGCGGCGATGTCCGCCTCGGTCTGGGCGCGCAGGGCGAGGCGCTCCACACGTTCGGTGCGGTACTTGCCGTGTTCGGCGGCCGAGCGCCACATGGACAGCACCAGGAACTCGTGCGCGGGTGCCTCGGCGAACATGCCCCTGATCATGCCCGGCGAGCCCGCCATGGCGGGGTTCCAGACCTTCTCCTGCATGAGGGTGAAGTGCTCGACGCGCTCCTCGTGCGCGCGGCACAGGGCGACGCGGATCAGGTCGGCGTCGGTGAACCGGGGTTCGAAGCCGGTCTTCACGTCGAAGCGGTACTCGAACAGCTTGACCTGGCTGTCCTTGAACGTGCCGGACTGCGACGCGGCGAGGCGGTCGTGCGAGCGCGCCATGAAGGAGTCGTAGAAGGCGCGGCTCTCCCAGAAGGCGAAGATGTGCGCCACGCCCGGCCGCTGCCGGCTCCAGCCTCCGCCCTGTCCCCGAAATCCCGGCTCCCCCAGAAGCCCCGCCCATTTCCGCTGTCCCCGTTCGAACCCCCGGCGGTCCACGACGGTGCAGCGAATCCACTTGACCAGCACTGCGCCATCGTAAGGCCCCGGGACGTGGCGTCGGTCACGCTCCGGCTCATATCCCCCGCGCGGACGCCCTGTTCGCGTGGCAGGATGAACAACGAGTCATAGTGCAGCGGAAGTTGAGAAAGCGGGCCTTCGGGAGAGGGGAAACCTGTGACCGGATTCGGCAAGGGAATCCGCGGTGTCGAGGTGGCGCTGAAGTGGAACCCCAGTCCCGCGGGACGGCCGCCCTCCGACCTGGACCTCGTCGCCGCGGTCTTCACGGCGGACGACGCGTACGGGCAGGCCGCCCATCTGGTGCACTTCGACAGCCGTTCGCCGGACGGCACGATCTTCCTCAACCGGGACAGCCCGGACGGCAAGGGCTTCGGCTGGGACGAGGTCATGACCCTCGAACTCCACCGTCTCGACCGCCGCTACGCGCGCGTGGTGGTCGGCGTCGTCATCCGCCAGGAGGACGGCACCCTCACCTTCGGCCAGATCCTCGCCCCCGCCCTCCGCGTCCGCACCGGCTACACCGACCTCACCGAGGACGACTTCACCACCGTCCCCGACGCGACGGCGGCCACGGTCGCGGAGTTCGTCCGCGACGGCCTGGGCGAGTGGTCGTTCCGGGCGGGCGTCCATGGCTTCGCGGAGGACCCGACGACGTTCACGCGGCTGATGGGAAGGGTCCGGGAGGCCTGACGCAGGACTGCGGAGGTAAGGGGCACCGGCCATTGCCGTCGCCCCTTACCTCGCGTCATATCGCCTTGCCCGGCCCCGAATCGCCTGCGAAGATCGCCTCATGATCAAGCGAAAGGACGACCGGGCCCTCGTCCGGTGAGCCACTCCACTTCATGGGACCTGGGTGGCACCCTCAATGGCGGCCCCTCTCTACAGCCACGCCCTGACGGTCCGCCACGAGCAAGCGGCGCCCCCGCGCCCCCGGCCGCTTCCCAGGACAGCGTCGAAGCCGAGGCGCCACGCCAAGGATGCCGCCGCGCGCGCGGTCGCCGCCGCCACCCGTCTGATCCGTTCCGGTGCGGAGCGCTCGGTGGCCTCCGTCCTGGACACGCAACTGCGGCGCATGGTGTGGCGCGAGCATGGGCGCGCCGTCGAAGCCATGCTGCGCGCACGGTCCCTTCCGCCGGACCGTGTACGCCAGTTGGGCCGCTGGTTCGCGACACATGGCGAGCACCCCAACGCCGTCCGGTTCGGAATTCTGCTGCTGGGCATGGCCGGGACCGACGACGACGCCGGCGTGCTGACGACGCTGGGTGTCTTCTGGGCGTTCTCCACCGCGTGCTGTGCGGCTCTGACGCGTTCCCAGACCGACCCTCATCGGGCTCTCTTCGACCTGGCCCGGCGGGCGGAAGGCTGGGCCCGCGTCGACGCCGTCCGCGGACTCGAAGGAGCCTCCGACCCCGCGATCAAGGAGTGGCTGATCCGTGAGTCGTGCACGGGCGACGTACTGGACAGCTACTTCGCGCTGACCGCCGCACGAGTCGGCGATCTCGCCGGCGCCCTGGCCCGGGGCACACCGGCCGAGGCCGCCATGGACGGCGCCGGCAGACTTCTGCAGGCGCTCACCGACGTGGACGGACCAGGACCGGCACTCGCCTCGTACGACGACGCGCCGCAGGCGCTGAACGGCTACCTCCACCGGTCCACGGCGGGAGGCGTCACGCTGCGGCGCGTGTGGACCCTCCTGTCGATCCACCGATATCTGCAGACCTACGTGGGCACGGCAGGCCGCGAGCAGCCCGAGTGGCGGCACCTGCGGCACCGTTACGCGCGCCTCATCGCCGATCCGGCGACACGGCAAGTCGTCCTGGACGGCCTCGCCGGCGACGCCCCGGCCACTGTGCGTCTCGCGGCATGGGCCGCACAGCGGATGGACATCCCCATACGCCCGGCACTGCTGCGGGGTGTGGAGTCGGCTCCGTACGACGGCACGATGTGGTTCCTGCTCGTCGACGGGTGCCCGGGCGAGGACATCGCGGCGGTCGTCGCGGCGGCGGTACGCCTGCTGCCCCTCCAGGACCTCCGCACCGGCCCGACGCCCGCGACCGGCCTCGGCGAGAAGGACGGGACCGACGGCCTCCTCGACATGATCGTGAGCCGGCTGGACGCGCACCCCGGCCACGGCTGGGAGTTGCTGGAAACCGCCCTGGACAACCGCACGAGCCGGAACCGCCGTATGGCGCTCAGGGCGATCCGGGCGTGGCCGGCCGACGCGCTGCCCCCGCAGGCCCGCGGGATCCTCCTGGCCGCGGCCGAGAAAGAGCCCCTTCCCGAGCTGAGGGCGGAGATGGAGAGCGAAGCCGCACGCCTGTGAACTGCGGCCTTTGGTGACCGCCGGGCGGAGAAACATCGTGGGGCGGAGAAACACCGTGGGGCGGGGAAACCTCGATGAAGGTTTCCCCGCCCCGCGGCTCAGTCGGTGCCCCTCAGGGCGTCACCGATCAGCTGCAGCCGCTGGTCGAGCCGCAGCCCTCGCAGATGTAGCAGGAGCCGGCCCGCTGCATCTTCGTGCCGCAGGAGAAGCAGAGCGGGGCGTCGGCCTGGATGCCCAGCTGCATCTCGACGAGCTCGGCGCTGGTGTGGGCCTGCTTGGGAGCGGGCTTGACCGACTCGGCCTCGGCCTTGGGGGTCGCGACTGCCTTCAGCTCGGTCTGGCGCGGGGCGGACTGGGCCAGACCCTCGACGTCGACCTCGTCGTCGGCCGGCTCGTAGGAGCCGGTCTCCAGGTGACGCTGACGCTCCTCGGCGGAGTGGATGCCGAGCGCGGAGCGGGTCTCGAAGGGCAGGAAGTCCAGCGCCAGGCGGCGGAAGATGTAGTCGACGATCGACTGCGCCATCCGCACGTCCGGGTCGTCCGTCATACCGGCCGGCTCGAAGCGCATGTTGGTGAACTTCGAGACGTAGGTCTCCAGCGGCACGCCGTACTGGAGGCCGACCGAGACGGCGATGGAGAAGGCGTCCATCATGCCCGCGAGCGTCGAGCCCTGCTTGGACATCTTCAGGAAGACCTCGCCGAGACCGTCGTCCGGGTAGGAGTTGGCGGTCATGTAGCCCTCGGCGCCGCCGACCGTGAAGGAGGTGGTGATGCCGGGACGGCCCTTGGGCAGGCGCTTGCGGACCGGGCGGTACTCGACGACCTTCTCGACCGTCTCGCGGATGGTCGCCTCGGCCTTCGCGGTCACCTCGGCCTTCTCGTCCTCCTTCTTCTTGGCGGAGAGCGGCTGGCCGACCTTGCAGTTGTCGCGGTAGATCGCGAGCGCCTTGACGCCGAGCTTCCAGGCCTCGAAGTAGATCTCCTCGACCTCCTCGACGGTCGCCGTCTCCGGCATGTTGACCGTCTTGGAGATGGCGCCGGAGATCCACGGCTGGATCGCGGCCATCATGCGGACGTGGCCCATCGGGGAGATGGCGCGCTCGCCCATGGCGCAGTCGAAGACCTCGTAGTGCTCGGCCTTGAGACCGGGGGCGTCGATCACATTGCCGTGCTCGGCGATGTGGGCGACGATCGCCTCAATCTGCTCCTCCTGGTAGCCCAGGCGGCGCAGGGCCTGCGGGACCGTGCCGTTGACGATCTGCATCGAGCCGCCGCCGACGAGCTTCTTGAACTTGACCAGCGCGAGGTCGGGCTCCACACCGGTGGTGTCGCAGGACATCGCCAGACCGATGGTGCCGGTCGGGGCGAGCACGGACGCCTGGGAGTTACGGAAACCGTTCTGCTCGCCGAGGCGCACGACGTCCTGCCAAGCCTCCGTGGCGGCGGCCCACACCGGGTTGTCCAGGTCGTCCATGCGGATGGCCGTGGCGTTGGCGTCGGCGTGCTGCTTCATGACGCGCTTGTGGGCGTCGGCGTTGCGGGCGTAGCCGTCGTACGGGCCGACGATCGCGGCCAGTTCGGCGGAGCGGCGGTAGGCGGTGCCCGTCATCAGGGAGGTGATGGCGGCGGCGAGCGTGCGGCCGCCCTCGGAGTCGTACGCGTGGCCGGTGGCCATCAGCAGGGCGCCGAGGTTGGCGTAGCCGATGCCGAGCTGGCGGAAGGCGCGGGTGTTCTCACCGATCTTCTCGGTGGGGAAGTCCGCGAAGCAGATCGAGATGTCCATCGCGGTGATGACCAGCTCGACGACCTTCTGGAAGCGCTCGCTCTCGAAGGACTGGTTGCCCTTGCCGTCGTCCTTGAGGAACTTCATCAGGTTCAGCGAGGCGAGGTTGCAGGACGTGTTGTCCAGGTGCATGTACTCGCTGCACGGGTTCGACGCGGTGATCCGGCCGGACTCGGGGCAGGTGTGCCAGTGGTTGATCTGGTCGTCGTACTGGATGCCCGGGTCGGCGCAGGCCCAGGCCGCCTCCGCGATCTTGCGGAAGAGCGACTTGGCATCGACCTTCTCGATGACTTCACCGGTCATACGGGCACGCAGGCCGAAGTCGGTGCCGGCCTCGACCGCGTTCATGAACTCGTCGTTCACGCGGACGGAGTTGTTGGCGTTCTGGTACTGGACGGACGTGATGTCGTCGCCGCCCAGGTCCATGTCGAAGCCCGCGTCGCGCAGGACGCGGATCTTCTCCTCCTCGCTGACCTTCGTCTGGATGAAGTCCTCGATGTCGGGGTGGTCGACGTCGAGAACGACCATCTTGGCCGCGCGGCGGGTGGCGCCACCGGACTTGATGGTGCCGGCGGAGGCGTCGGCACCGCGCATGAAGGAGACCGGGCCGGAGGCGTTGCCGCCGGAGGAGAGCAGCTCCTTGGAGGAGCGGATGCGGGACAGGTTCAGACCGGCGCCCGAACCGCCCTTGAAGATCATGCCCTCTTCCTTGTACCAGTCGAGGATCGACTCCATGGAGTCGTCGACGGACAGGATGAAGCAGGCGGAGACCTGCTGGGGCTGCGGCGTGCCGACGTTGAACCAGACCGGGCTGTTGAAGCTGAAGATCTGGTGCAGGAGGGCGTAGGCCAGCTCGTGCTCGAAGATCTCGGCGTCGGCGGGCGTGGCGAAGTACGTGTAGTCCTCGCCGGCCTTGCGGTACGTCTTCACGATGCGGTCGATCAGCTGCTTGAGGCTGACCTCGCGCTGCGGGGTGCCGACGGCACCGCGGAAGTACTTGCTGGTGACGATGTTGACCGCGTTCACCGACCAGAAGTCGGGGAACTCGACGCCACGCTGCTCGAAGTTGACCGAGCCGTCGCGCCAGTTGGTCATGACGACGTCGCGATGCGCCCACTCGACCTCGTCGTACGGGTGCACGCCGGGGGTCGTGTGGATGCGCTCGATGCGCAGTCCCTTGGTGGCCTTGGTGCCCTTCGCCCGGGAACCTCGTGCCGGACCGCTCGCCGTCTCTGTCATGCCGCCTCCCTGTCGGGCAAAACGCCCTGAAGTGCCCCGATGTTCCCAGGGCACGTGTTGTGTCTTGCGTCGCGGGCACCATCGGCGCCACCCGCGACGGGTCTTGGTGAGCCGCCCTCCGGCCGGACTCCGGGACTGCTCCCGTCTTCCGGCCGGCCGGTCATTCGGCGGCGTGCGCGGGCACCGGAACCTGAGCGGTTCCCGGCTGCCCGGCTTGGTCCTCCTGGCGCCCCGCTTCCGCGTCCTCGCCGTCCGCGGCGGGGCCGCGCGTCGTCTCCCTCAGCTCCGCGATCGCGGCCTCGAAGTCCTCCAGCGAGTCGAACGCCCGGTAGACGGAGGCGAATCGCAGGTAGGCGACGAGGTCGAGCTCCTGCAGCGGACCGAGTATGGCCAGCCCCACGTCGTGGGTGGTCAGCTCGGCGCTTCCGGTGGCCCGTACCGCCTCCTCGACCCGCTGCCCGAGCTGGGCGAGCGCGTCCTCGGTGACCGGCCGTCCCTGGCACGCCTTGCGCACACCATTGATGACCTTGGTACGGCTGAACGGCTCGGTGACTCCGGACCGCTTGACCACCATGAGCGAGCACGTCTCCACGGTCGTGAAACGACGGGAGCAGTCAGGGCACTGGCGGCGCCGGCGGATCGACGTGCCGTCGTCGGTCGTACGACTGTCGACCACACGGCTGTCGGGGTGCCTGCAGAAGGGGCAGTGCATGATCTCCAACCCTCCTCACAGCAGACTCAATGGCCTCGCCGGACCTCAGGAGCCCCGCGAAGCAGCACCTAAGCATAGGCGATCGCGGAGGTGCGGAAGACCCCTGGACCGGCGACGAACACAACTTGTGGGTATCTGTAGCCATCCAACCACTACATGTGGGGATCACCTCGAACACCGAGGCAAGGGCGCGTGTCGCCGTGAAACAGCGGGTGCGAGGCGGGGCGCGGGGCGGTGCCGGCCGGACACGCGGGGCTCATGGGTGCCGCGGGAAGGCGCCCGGGACTACGTTGGACGTCACCTGGAACTCCGCCCGCGAGGGAGCCGGATTCACCCGGGACGGGGCCCCGGGAGGGGTTCGGCCCGAGAGCTCCACAGGGGTCCGACATCACCCGGAAGCCGCCGAAGAATCCCCGGATGGCACACTGGGCGACGCGCGCGAGTCCGCCCGCACGGTGGTGAAGAGTACAGCAATGGGCATTTTGCCCACCGTGGGCCGCGTGAGCCATACACCTGGACACTTGATCACGTCAGGCGAATCGCGCTTTTTCACTCGAACGTGTGTTTGGCGCAACCTTTCGAAAGCAACTACCGTTGAGCAGCAGGGAGACCATCGAGAGGGGCCGACGTGACCACCACCGCCGACAGTGCCACCATCACTGCCCAGGGCCGAGCCGACGGCCGGCCCGAGCCGGTGCACGCGATGAACGAAGCCACGAATCCCGAGGGACACAAGCGCTCCCTGCCGGGCCGACCTCCAGGCATCCGCGCGGACAGCTCCGGACTCACCGACCGGCAGCGCCGGGTGATCGAGGTCATCAGGGACTCGGTGCAGCGGCGGGGCTACCCGCCGTCCATGCGCGAGATCGGCCAGGCCGTCGGCCTCTCCAGCACCTCCTCGGTCGCGCACCAGCTGATGGCCCTGGAGCGCAAGGGCTTCCTGCGCCGCGATCCGCACCGCCCGCGCGCCTACGAGGTGCGCGGATCGGACCAGGCCGTGACCGTCCAGCCCACCGACACGGCGGGCAAGCCGGCCGCGTCGTACGTCCCGCTGGTCGGCCGCATCGCGGCGGGCGGCCCGATCCTCGCCGAGGAGTCGGTCGAGGACGTCTTCCCGCTGCCCCGGCAGCTGGTCGGTGACGGCGAGCTGTTCGTGCTCAAGGTCGTCGGCGACTCCATGATCGAGGCCGCGATCTGTGACGGCGACTGGGTCGCCGTGCGCCGCCAGCCCGTCGCGGAGAACGGCGACATCGTGGCCGCCATGCTCGACGGCGAGGCCACGGTCAAGCGCTTCAAGCGCGAGGACGGCCATGTCTGGCTCCTCCCGCACAACGCCGCCTACGAGCCGATCCCCGGCGACGACGCGACGATCCTGGGCAAGGTCGTCGCGGTGCTCCGCCGCGTGTGACACCCGCGCGGCGGACCGGGCCCTGGCAGCCCGTCCCCTGACCGGGCCCCGGAACCCCTGCGCCGGTTCCGGGGCCCCTGCCTTTCCCGCTGTTCCCCCGCGTCCGCTGCCCCCGCGCCTACTCGCCTTCCGTCTGCTTCGCCGCCGCGTCGATCGCCGCGAGCGACTTGCGGACCTGGTTACGGTCCGTGGTGTACCAGAACTCGGGCAGTGAGGCCTTCAGATACTGGCCGTACCGCGCCGTGGCCAGGCGCTGGTCCAGCACCGCGACCACACCCCGGTCGCCGGTGGCCCGTACGAGGCGGCCCGCGCCCTGCGCCATGAGCAGGGCGGCGTGGGTGGCGGCGACCGCCATGAAGCCGTTGCCGCCCCCGTCCTCCACCGCCTTCTGGCGGGCGCTCATCAGCGGGTCGTCGGGGCGCGGGAACGGGATCTTGTCCATGACGACCAGCTGACAGCTCGGCCCCGGCACATCGACGCCCTGCCACAGGGACAGCGTGCCGAAGAGACAGGTCTTCGGGTCGGCCGCGAAGTTCTTGATCAGCTCGCCGAGCGTCTCCTCGCCCTGGAGCAGGATCGGGAACTCGGGGATGCGGGTGCGCAGCTCCTCGGCGGCGAGCTGGGCGGCCCGCATGGAGGAGAAGAGGCCGAGCGTACGGCCGCCCGCGGCCTGAATCAGCTCGGTCAGTTCGTCGAGCATGTCGGCGCGGTCGCCGTCCCGCGCGGGGCGGGAGAGGTGCTTGGCGACATAGAGGATGCCCTGCTTGGGGTAGTCGAACGGCGAGCCGACATCCAGCCCCTTCCACTGGGGCAGATCCTCGCCCTCCTGCCCCTCGGGGGCGAGGCCGAGGGAGGCGCCGACGCCGTTGAAGTCGCCGCCCAGCTTGAGGGTCGCCGAGGCGAGGACGACGCTGCGGTCCGCGAAGAGCTTCTCCCTGAGCAGGCCGGAGACCGACATGGGGGCGACGCGCAGGGAGGCTCCGAAGCGGTCGTGGCGTTCGTACCAGACGACGTCCCACTCCGAGCCGTTCAGCACACGCTCGGCCACGCCGTGCACCGTCTCCACGGCGGCCAGTGCCTGCTTGCGGACCGCGTCCTCGTCCTGGACCGACTTGTCGCGGGTCGAGCCGAGCGCGGTGATGACCGTGCGGGCGGCGTCGCGCAGCGCGGCCAGGGCGTAGCCGAGGTCTTCGGGGATCTCCTCCAGGCGGCCGGGCAGGGCCAGCTCCATCAGCCGCTCGAAGCCCTCGGCGGCGGTCTGGAGCTGGTCGGCGGCCTTCTCGTTGACGAGCTTCGCGGCCCGGCGGACGGCACGGTTGACCTGGCCCGGCGTGAGTTCGCCGGTGGCGACGCCGGTGACGCGGGAGACGAGCTCGTGCGCCTCGTCCACGATCAGCACCTCGTGCTGGGGCAGCACCGGGGCGCCCTCGATGGCGTCGATCGCGAGAAGGGCGTGGTTGGTCACGACGACGTCGGCCAGCTTGGCGCGCTCCCGGGCCATCTCCGCGAAGCACTCGGCACCGTAGGCGCACTTGGTCGCGCCCAGGCACTCCCGCGAGGACACGGACACCTGGGCCCAGGCGCGGTCGGAGACGCCGGGGGTGAGGTCGTCGCGGTCGCCGTTCTTCGTCTCGTCCGACCAGTCGCGCAGGCGGAGGAGGTCCTGGCCCAGCTTGCTGCTGGGGGCGGCCGCCTCGAACTGGTCGAAGAGGCCGTCCTCCTCGTCCTGCGGCATCCCCTCGTGCAGCCGGTGCAGGCAGAGATAGTTCGACCGGCCCTTGAGCATGGCGAACTCCGGGCGGCGGCGCAGCAGCGGGTGCAGGGCGTCCACGGTGCGCGGCAGGTCGCGCTCGACCAGCTGGCGCTGGAGCGCGAGCGTGGCCGTGGCGACGACGACACGCTCCCCGTGTGCGAGCGCGGGCACGAGATAGCCGAGCGACTTTCCGGTGCCGGTGCCGGCCTGGACCAGCAGATGGGATCCGTCGTCGATCGTTTCCGCGACCGCTTCGGCCATCGCGACCTGGCCGGGGCGCTCCGTGCCGCCGACGGCGGCGACGGCGGCATGGAGGAGTTCGGGGAGTGAGGGCTTCGTCATAGCCCGACCACCCTACGGCCCCCGACTGACAATCGGGCGGCCGAGCGGGGGACGGAGGCAGGGGGTGCGATCACCATGTTTTCCCGGGCGAACTTTCTCGGATCTTTTTTCGAAGGGGCGGAACTCGCGCGCGCCGCCGAACGTACAACAGGTGACGGGCCGACGACCCTGCGTCACGGCAGTAGGGGATGAGGCCGGTCACGGATCATGAGGGCGGCCCGCTTGCCGGGCAGGTCGACCTCGGCGGCGCGCCGGAATCCGGCGCTCAGGAAGGCGGCCACGGAGGGGGTGTTGCGCATGTCCGGTTCCGCGACGACGCGGGTGCACAGGGGACGGCGGTCCAGGATCAGGCCGGCGACGGCCGTGAGCAGGACCGAGCCCAGCCCGCGCCCGCGGCGGGAGGCGTCGCCGATCAGCAGGTGGATACCCGTGTCGTGAGGGCGGGCCGGGTAGTGCCGGGCCAGGGGGTCCAGGTCCGCCCGGTAGATCTCCCAGTAGCCGACGGGTGTGCCGTCCAGGACGCCCAGACACGGTGCGCTGCGTCCGTCGCCGTCGAGCTGCGCCCGCAGATGGCTCTCGGTGACGCTCAGGGGGCCAGCCAGCTCCCAGAAGGCGGCCACCGCCGGGTCGTTCATCCAGCGGTGGAGGAGCGCGAGGTCCCGGTCCGGGCGTACCGGGACCAGCTCGAACCGGCCCACCACCGTGGCGACCGCTCCCCAGGTGGCCGGGGCGTCGAGCGGGTCGCCGTCCGCCAGGAGCGGCCCCGGTCTGCGCGTGACGGCGAACTCGCTTGTGGGAAACACCGGTTGCTCCGCTCGGGAAGGAGGGCGACTCAGGAAGGAAGGGGAGGTGCCTCGGAAAGCAACGGCTCCTCGGGAAGGGACGGGTCCTCAGGAATGGAGGGGATTGGCGATGGTGACGTAGACGGACTGCGTGTCGACCGGGCCGACCAGTTCGTCCAGGCCGTGCAGCCGGGTCAGCAGATTGGCCTTGCAGCGCAGGACGGGTGAGTCGAGGAGGTGGCCGGGCAGGGAGCTGCGCAGTGCGGCGGGTCCCGAGGCGGCGGCGCCGAGGAAGCGGCGGAAGGCGGCGAGCAGGAGGTGCTCGTCGGCCAGGCGCTGCGAGCCGAACGCGCCGATCAGACCGAGCACGTTGTTGATGGCGAGGTAGTAGGCGAAGCGTTCGTCGGTGACCTCGTCGGAGACGAAGGTGTCGCTGTGCTCACCGATTCCCGGCAGCCGGGCGTCGAGGTCGGCGCGGTGGGACTCGCGGAAGTAGTAGCCCTGGTTGTCGCGGTAGCGGCCACCGGCGGGCCAGCCGTCCCGGTCGAGCAGCAGCAGGGTGTTCTGCTGGTGGGCCTCCAGGGCGATCCCGGCCTCGCTGTCGAGCCACAGCACGGGCCGGACGACCTGTTCGAGATAGCGCAGGAACCACTCCGCGGCGACGGCTCCCACAGGGCGGCCGGTGCGGCCGGCGAGGCGGGCGACGAGCCGGGCCAGCCGGGAGCGCAGCGGCCAGGGGTCCTGGGCGGGTGCGGCGTCGGTGCCCGGGGCGGCGAGCGGGCGCGGGGAGACCAGTCCGGCGACGCAGTTCACGTCGTCGGCCGGGAGGAAGGGGTTGTGCCGGATCATCACGTCCAGGCCGGGCAGCGGCTGTCCGTCCGGGCCGTCCACGGCGAGCCAGGCCGGGTCGCGGACGATGTCGAAGGAGGGGTGCGCGGCGCGCCACTGCTCGGACAGGCCGGTGCGCAGCAGGCGGTGCACCTCGACGCCCCGGTGCAGTTCCTTGCGCAGGTTCTCGCGGCGGGAGTTGGTGATGCGCAGGCCGAGCGAGAGCTTGAGCATCGCGGGAGCGCCGGAGCGGTGGACGGTGCGTACGGAGGAGGTGGGATGCCAGTCGGGGCCCAGGGGGCCGAGTTCGCACAGCAGGCCGGCGTCGAGGAGCGCGGCGACGGCCGGGCGGTGCCGTAGTTCGCGGGCCTGCCAGGGGTGCAGGGGCAGGGCGGCGTAGTCCTCGGGGAGGGAGAGGTCGATTCCGGCGAGGCGCCGGGTGAGTTCGGCGGCGGTGACGGTCCGGCCGCGCTCGGTCCAGGCCGAGTCGGCGGCGAGGAGGGAGGGGGACACGGCCAGCCAGTGCAGCGGGAAGGAGCCGTGCGTCTCGGGGGCGTAGCGGCGGGCCTCGGATTCGGTCAGTCCCTCGCGGCTCTTGGGTGCCGGGTGCAGGGGGTGGCCGAGGAGCAGGGCCTGTTCGGCGCTGAGGAAAAGGTCGGGTCCGTCGGCAGGGTGTGCGCGGCGTGCGGTGAGGAAGGCGGCGGTGTTGCGCTGCGAGTCGGCGACCCGGGCGACGAGGTCGGCGCCGTCGCCGGTGGGCTGTTCGGGGCCGGAGGTGGTGCCGGCCGTCTCCCGGGAGAGCAGGGCGGCGAGGGTCACCGCGTCGACGGGTGGCGCCTGTTCGGGGGCGCCGTCGAGGCGGGGCGGTCCGAAGCGGTGCCAGCCGGCCGGGGACCAGTGGCGGACGGGCACGGTCAGGGCGGTGCCGCTGGCGGGCAGCGGGACGTGCAGCGTGCCGTCGTCCGGGGCGGCGATGCCCGTCTCGCGGACCCAGCAGCGCAGCAGGTTCTCGACGGTGGCCGCCTGCGCGGCGGTGAGCGGGTCCGGATGTTCCAGCGGATCGGCGCCGGACTCCCCCGGTCGCGCGGGGTCCGGGGCGCGCCGCTTCTGCGGCGGGACGGCCTCGGCGAGGGGAGCGGGCGCGGGCGGGGTGCCGGGGTCGAGCGGTTCGTCGGGGGTCTCGGAACGGCCGTCGGGTGCGGGTGTGGCGGTCAAGACGGCTCCTCGGGGCTGTGCGGGTGTGCGGGGTGGTTCGGGGTGGCTGTTTCGGTCAGGAGGGCAGGGATGAGGGAGTCGCGGCGCGCGGGTGGGGGCGCCCGGGTGCGGTCGCCTGTCCGTCGTACGGCCGGGTGGGCGCGACGGTGGTGGTGTCCGGGCCGGCGGGGACGGTCCGTTCGCCCCGCTTCGGTGGGCGGGACGGTCCGGCCGCGTCGGCTGTCCGGTGGGTCCGGGCCGCCGTGGTGGGCGGTGGTGTCCGGGCCGCGGTGGTCGGCCGTTGGTGCAGAACCGCTGCGGCGGGCCCCGGTGTTCGGGGTGCCGCAGTCGGTCGGCGCGTTCGGGTCGGAGCGCTCGGCCGGGGAGTTGGAGCCGTTGTCGCTAGCCGGTGCGTTCGGCCGGGATCGCGGGCCCTCGGAGCGGGGTGGTGTGGTCCGCGTGGTGGCGGGCCGCGGCCGTCACCGCGTCGGTGAGGCGGTCCAGGACGGCCGCCGCCTGCTCGTCGGTGATGGTCAGGGGTGGCAGCAGGCGTACGACGGCGTTGTGGCGTCCGCCGAGTTCCACGATCAGGCCGCGGTCGAGGCACTCCCGCTGGACGGCGCGAGCCAGTTCGGGGTCGGCCGGGTACGGGGCCGTCGTGGCGCGGGGTCCGCAGGAGCCGGCGCCCAGGGAGGCGCTCGGGCCCTCCGGGTTCACCAGTTCGACCCCGATCATCAGCCCGCGTCCCCGCACGTCCCCGACGCAGGGGAACCGGCTCTTCAGTTCGCCGAGCTGGGCCAGCATCCGGGCGCCGAGGTCGGCGGCGCGGTCGGCGAGGCCGTTCTCGCGGACGTAGGCCAGGGTGGCGGTGCCCGCGGCCATGGCGAGCTGGTTGCCGCGGAAGGTGCCCGCGTGGGCGCCGGGCCGCCAGACGTCGAGTTCCTCGCGGTAGACGACCACGGCCAGCGGGAGGCTGCCACCGATGGCCTTGGACAGGACCATCACGTCCGGGGTGATGCCGCTGTGGTCGACGGCCCAGAAGGCGCCGGTCCGGCCGACGCCGGTCTGGACCTCGTCGGCGATGAGGGGGACGGACCGCTCGGCGGTGATCCGGCGCATCCGGCGCAGCCAGTCGTCCGGGGCCGGGAGCACCCCGCCCTCGCCCTGGACGGGTTCGAGGATCATCCCGGCGGGCAGCGGCACCCCGGACTTGGGGTCGTCGAGGAGGGATTCGGTCCAGCGGGCGGAGAGTTCGGCGCCCTGCGCGCCGCCGACGCCGAACGGGCAGCGGTAGTCCTGCGGGTAGGGCAGCCGGGCGACCCGGACCTCGTCGGCGCCGCCGGAGACGGCGAGGGCGCCCGCGGTCATGCCGTGGTAGGCGCCGGTGAAGGTGAGGACGCCGGTGCGTCCGGTGGCGGCCCGGACCAGTTTGAGCGCGGCCTCAACCGCGTCGGTGCCCGCGGGCCCGCAGAACTGGACGCGGGCACGGCCGACCAGCCCGGGCGGCAGGGTGTGGAACAGCTCGGTGATGAACCGGTCCTTCACCGGGGTCGCCAGGTCCAGGACGGAGAGCGGGGCCCCCGAGTCCAGGACCTTGCGGATGGCTTCGAGGACCACCGGGTGGTTGTGGCCGAGGGCGAGCGCTCCGGCGCCGGAGAGGCAGTCCAGGTAGCGGCGGCCGTCGGCGCCCTCGATGGTCAGACCGCGCGCCCGCACCGGCACGATGGGCAGCGCGCGGGCATAGGTGCGGGCCGCCGACTCGCGCGCCGACTGGCGCCCGAGAATCCCCTCGTGCACGGCCGGGGCTTCCCCGTACGCGCCTTCAGCCTCCGACTCGGTCACGGCCACGGCTCGCTGTCCTCCCCGTTGTCCACAGGCGAGTGTGTTGGTCGGGGACCGGGCACCTGCCACGGGCTCCCAACCGCTACCAACCGCGCACCGGCCGCCGGGTTACGGGTTGCCTCAAGATCCTTGCCGTGACGTAACCGTTGCGGTTCCGTCGGAAGTCGCCCACGGGGACCGCATAGTGTGTGTTCCCGTTCCCGTTCGGTCCCGCCTTAGGCACGAACTCGCCCCGAGTCGACCGCCGATGACGGGCCGGAGCACCATGTTCCTTCACAGCAGGGGGAGTCACGACCATGCGATCCATACGTCCGTCGTCCATCGTTCGCCGGGGAGGGGGCGGCACCCGTCGAACGCTGGCGGCTGTCGCGCTGGCCTCCGCGCTCGCGCTGACGGCGACCGCCTGCGGAGGCGACGACAACGCGAGCGGTTCGCCGACGGCAGCGGCGGGCGCGGGCGATCTGGGCGACGGCAAGGTCAGGGTTCCGGGCGACCTCGGCAAGAAGCTGAGGGAGCACGGGATCGACATGGACAAGTGGAAGAACGGCGCCTGGAAGGACTGGGACCGGGACGACTGGCTGCGCGAGGCCAATGACTTCATCAACCCGATCATCAAGGGTCTGTGGGACCCCGACCGGATGCGCGACGCCGACGACCCGGCCAAGAGCGTCGGTGACGGCGACCTCTCCGGCGACGAGGGCGTGACGGACCCGACGCCGCAGCCGGTCGAGGCGCAGTCGGTGAAGGCGCCGTACCACGTCAACGCGGCCACCTCCGGCAAGGTGTTCTTCGACGCCCCCAAGGGCACGATGGTCTGCTCGGCGACGGTCGTGCAGGACCCGGCGCACCCCGGCAAGTCCAACCTCATCTGGACGGCCGGCCACTGTGTGCACGCGGGCAAGGACGGCGGCTGGTACCGCAACATCGCCTTCGTGCCGTCGTACAACAACCAGAGCCTGTCGCCCGCCGGGATGAAGACCGCCTCGCGCGCGGAGGTCGCGCCGTACGGGGTGTGGTGGGCCGACTCGGCGAAGACCTCGCAGCAGTGGATCGACGGCGGCGGTGAGACCGGCGGCAACGGTGCCTCGTACGACTTCGCGGTGATCCATGTGACGCCGGAGCAGGGCAGCGGCGGCAAGTCGCTGGAGGAGACGGTCGGCGGCGCGCTGCCGGTGGACTTCAACGCCCCCGCGGCCACGGACGTGCGGAGCCTGACGGCGAGCGGCTATCCGGCGGCGGCGCCGTTCAACGGGCAGCGGCTGTACCAGTGCACCGACAAGCCGGGCCGGCTGTCGATCGCCAAGGCGGACCCGACGATGTACCGCATCGGCTGCACCATGACGGGCGGTTCCTCCGGCGGCGGCTGGGTGGAGGCGGGTGCGGGCGGCGAGCCGACGCTGGTCTCCAACACCTCGATCGGCCCGGCCTCCTCGGGCTGGCTGGCCGGTCCCCGGCTCGGTGAGGTGGCCAAGGGCGTGTACGACTCGGTGAGCAAGGAGTTCGCCGGGAACTGAGCGGCGCGTGTACGACGAGGCCCCGCCGTCCCTTCCGTGAGGAAGAGGCGGCGGGGCCTCGTCGTGTGTGCCCCGGGCCGGGCCGCGGGTGCGTCAGGCCGTGGCCGCGGGCGTGTACGGCGCCAGCTCGGCGGCCAGCTCGGCGTGCACCCGGACCTTGAGCAGGGTGCCCTCGCCCGTGTGCTCCTCGGAGAGCACCTCGCCCTCGGTGTGGGCGCGGGCGACGAGCTTGCCGTGCGTGTACGGGACGAGCGCCTCGATCTCGACCGAGGGGCGGGGCAGCTCGTCGTCGATCAGCGTGAGCAGTTCCTCGATGCCCTGGCCGGTGCGTGCCGAGACGGCGATGGACCGCTTCTCGACGCGCAGCAGCCGCTGGAGGACCAGCGGGTCGGCCGCGTCCGCCTTGTTGATCACGACGACCTCGGGCACGTTGGTGGCGCCGACGTCCCGGATCACCTCGCGCACGGCGGCCAGCTGCTCCTCCGGGACGGGGTGCGAGCCGTCCACCACGTGCAGGATCAGGTCGGCGTCGCCGACCTCCTCCATGGTGGAGCGGAACGCCTCGACCAGGTGGTGGGGCAGGTGCCGGACGAAGCCCACGGTGTCGGCCAGCGTGTACAGCCGGCCGCTCGGGGTCTCCGCGCGGCGGACGGTCGGGTCCAGGGTCGCGAACAGCGCGTTCTCGACCAGGACGCCGGCGCCCGTGAGGCGGTTGAGCAGGGAGGACTTGCCCGCGTTGGTGTAGCCCGCGATGGCGACGGAGGGCACCTTGTTGCGCCGGCGCTCCTGCCGCTTGACCTCGCGGCCGGTCTTCATCTCCGCGATCTCCCGGCGCATCTTCGCCATCTTCTCGCGGATACGGCGCCGGTCCGTCTCGATCTTGGTCTCACCGGGACCACGCGTGGCGAGACCGCCGCGGCCGCCGCCCATCTGCCGGGAGAGCGACTGGCCCCAGCCGCGCAGCCTGGGCAGCATGTACTGCATCTGGGCCAGCGCGACCTGTGCCTTGCCCTCGCGGGACTTGGCGTGCTGGGCGAAGATGTCGAGGATCAGGGCCGTACGGTCGATGACCTTGACCTTGACGACGTCCTCCAGCTGGATGAGCTGGCCGGGGCTCAGCTCACCGTCGCAGATCACGGTGTCCGCGCCGGTCTCCTGCACGATGTCGCGCAGTTCGAGCGCCTTGCCGGAGCCGATGTAGGTGGCCGCGTCGGGCTTGTCGCGGCGCTGGATCACGCCGTCGAGCACGAGGGCGCCCGCCGTCTCCGCGAGGGCGGCCAGCTCCGCGAGGGAGTTGTCCGCGTCCGCGGCGGTGCCGGTGGTCCACACCCCGACGAGCACGACCCGCTCCAGACGGAGCTGCCGGTACTCGACCTCGGTGACGTCCTCCAGCTCGGTGGACAGTCCCGCGACCCGGCGCAGGGCCGCGCGCTCGGAGCGGTCGAACTGGTCGCCGTCCCGCGCACCGTCGATGTCGTGGCTCCAGGCGACGTCCTCTTCCATCAGGGCATCGGCCCGAAGCCCTTCGGGGTAGGCGTGCGCACGGCGCTTGGAGTCCTGGGAAGGGGAAGAAGAGGAGGTCATTGGGTCCTTACGTCGATGGGATGCGGTCCGGTCGCCGCAGTCGGCACCGGACATCAGGGACAACGTTCTGGTACCCCGGGAGATTCCCCGGGTACCGTGCCGCGCCGCCCGAAGATGTTCGCACGGCACGGCATGTCCCGTCACCGCGTTATCGCGGGGCCGGGAAGCGGGTCGGAACAGGGCCTGGGCTCAGGCGCCGCCCTTGGGGCCGCCGGCGCCCTTGGCCGGGGCCGGGGCGGCCGGTTTCCAGTCGGGGTGGCCGGGCATGGGCGGGGTCTTCGCGCCGTAGAGCCACTTCTGGAAGAAGCCGGTGAGGTCGCGGCCGCCGATCGCCGAGGCGAGCCGGACGAAGTCGGCGGTGCCGACGCTGGAGTCCCGGTTCTGCTGGACCCAGACCTTCTCCAGGCGCTCGAAGGCGGGGCGGCCGATCTCCTGGCGCAGGGCGTAGAGGACGAGCGCGGCGCCGTCGTAGATGTTGGGGCGGAAGATGCCGATCTTCTGGCCGGGGGCGGGCGGCTTGGGGCGTCCGGGCGGGCCGCCCGCCTCGCGCCAGCGGTCGGAGGCGCCGTAGGCGGCCTTCATCCGGTCCGCCATGGGGTGGTCCCCCTTCTCCTGCGCGTACAGCTCCTCGTACCAGGTGGCGTGCCCCTCGTTCAGCCACACGTCGGACCAGGTGCGGGGGCTGACACTGTCGCCGAACCACTGGTGGGACAGTTCGTGCACCATGACCGACTCGATGTACCACTTCGGGTAGGCGGGCTCGGTGAAGATGCCCTTCTCGAAGAGCGAGAGGGTCTGGGTCTCCAGCTCGAACCCGGTGCTGGCCTGCGCCATGAGCACGCCGTAGGTCTCGAAGGGGTAGGTGCCGACCTTGCTCTCCAGCCAGGCGATCTGGCCGGGCGTCTTGGCGAGCCAGGGTTCGAGGGTCTCGCGGTCGGCGGTGGGGACGACGTCGCGCACCGGCAGACCGTGCGGACCCTCGCGGTGGACGACCGTGGAGCGGCCGATGGACACCTGGGCGAGTTCGGTGGCCATGGGGTGCGCGGAGCGGTAGGCCCAGGTGGTGGTGCGGGCGCCCCGGGCGGTGCCGGTGGGCAGTCCGTTGGCGACGGCCGTGTAGCCGTTCGGCGCGGTGATCCGGAAGGTGAACATCGCCTTGTCGGACGGGTGGTCGTTGCACGGGAAGACCAGGTGCGCGGCGTCGGCCTGGTTGGCCATGGCGAGGCCGTCCTTGGTGCGCACCCAGCCGCCCTCCTGGCCCTTCGCGGCGACCGGGTCGCTGGTGTGCCGCACGGTGATCCGGGTCCAGCTGCCGAGCGGCAGCGGGTGGTCCGGCGTCACGACCAGGTCTTCCCCCGCGCCGGTGAACGCGGCCGGGTGGCCGTCGACCTGGACGGACTTCACGGTGCCGTGGGCGAAGTCGAGGTTGAGGCGGTCGAGCGTGGCGGTCGTCCGGGCCCGGATGGTGGTGACGGCGCTCAGCGGCTTGTCGTTGCGGCCGGAGTAGGTGAAGGCGAGGTCGTACGACGCCACGTCGTAGCCGGGGTTGCCCAGGGTCGGGTAGAGCCGGTCGCCAAGGCCCAGGGGCTCGGCGGGGGCTCCGGCGGCGACCAGGCAGACCGCGACGGCGGAGGCGAGCAGGCCCGCCCTGGAGCGGCGTGCGCGACGGAGGCCGGGGATCGGACGCGGGTGGAGGTTGAACGGCATGCCCCACCGCTACCAGCGCGCCGCTCCCCCACGGCGACGGCGCGCGCCCGGCCCACCCGATCGGGTTGCGCCCGTGGCCCACGCTGGACGCGGGTACGCGCGCGTGACGCGGGGTCAGGACGCCGGCCCCTGTGCCCGGCTCACGTCGTACACCCCCGGCACGTCGCGCATCGCCCGCATGAGGGCCGGGAGCCGTGCGGCGTCGGGGAGTTGGACGGTGTAGCTGTGGTGGACGCGCTGCTCGGTGGGCGGGGCCACGGTCGCGGAGACGATCTCGGCGCCCTCCAGGGCCATCGCCTCGGTCAGGTCGGCCAGCAGATGCGGGCGGCCGAACGATTCAGCGACCAGGGTGACCCGGCATCCGGCGCTGTCCCCCCAGCGCACGCCGACCTCCGCGCGCCCCCGCTCCCTCATGCGCTCCGCCACCGCGCACTCGGCGCGGTGCACGGTCACCACTCCCCCGCGCACGGCGAAGCCGTTGATCCCGTCGGGCGGCACGGGCGTACAGCACCCGGCGAGGCGTACGGCGGCCCCGGGCGTGTCCGCGATCACGTCGGCGCCCGGGCGGCGCTCGGCGGGGGCACCGGCGGCGGGGCGGGCCGGGGCGGCGCCGTCGGCGGGGGCCCGCGTCTCGTCGGGCCGGTCGTCGGCGACGGGGTGGGCCGCGAGCCACCGCTGGATGGCGATGCGCGCGGCCGGGGTATGGGCGTGCTCCAGCCATTCGCGGGAGGGTTCGGAGGCGGGGTCCTGGCCCATGAGGAGCTGCACGGTGTCGCCGTCGTGCAGGACGGTGCTCAGCCGCGCGAGGCGGCCGTTGACGCGGGCGCCGATGCAGGCGTGGGCGTCGTCGCCGTACTGCGCGTAGGCGGCGTCGACGCAGGTGGCGCCCTCGGGCAGGCCCAGGGTGCCGCCGTCGGGGCGGAAGACGGTGATCTCCCGGTCCTGGGCGAGGTCCTCGCGCAGGGTGGACCAGAAGGTGTCGGGGTCGGGCGCGGCGCGCTGCCAGTCGAGGAGGCGGGAGAGCCAGCCGGGGCGGGTGGGGTCGGCGCGCTCGCCGTCGGCCGCCGCGGACTGCTCCTCGGGCGCCGTGTAGGGGTTGCCGAGCGCGATCACGCCCGCCTCCGCGGTGCGGTGCATCTGGTGGGTGCGGATGAGGACTTCGGCGATCTGGCCGTCGCCGCGCGCGACGGCGGTGTGCAGCGACTGGTACAGGTTGAACTTGGGTACGGCGATGAAGTCCTTGAACTCCGAGACGACGGGCGTCATGCAGGTGTGCAGCTCTCCGAGGACCGCGTAGCAGTCGGCGTCCTCGTTCACCAGGACGAGCAGCCGGCCAAAGTCGGTGCCGCGCAGTTCGCCACGTTTGCGGCTGACGCGGTGGACGGAGACGAAGTGGCGCGGGCGGATGAGGACTTCGGCGGGGATGTCGGCCTCGCGCAGCACCGCGCGCACCTCTTCCGCGATCTCTTCGAGCGGGTCGTCGGCGCGGGCGGCGTTCTCCGCGAGGAGTGCTCTGACGGTCCGGTACTCCTCGGGATGGAGGATGGCGAAGACCAGGTCCTCCAGCTCGGTCTTGAGGGCCTGCACACCGAGGCGTTCGGCGAGCGGGATGAGCACGTCGCGGGTGACCTTGGCGATGCGCTCCTGTTTCTCGGGGCGCATCACGCCGAGGGTGCGCATGTTGTGCAGGCGGTCCGCGAGTTTGATCGACATCACGCGTACGTCGTTGCCGGTGGCGACGAGCATCTTGCGGAAGGTCTCGGGTTCGGCGGCGGCGCCGTAGTCGACCTTCTCCAGCTTGGTGACGCCGTCGACCAGATAACGGACCTCCTCCCCGAACTCCTCCCGCACCTGCTCCAGCGTCACCTCGGTGTCCTCGACGGTGTCGTGCAGCAGCGAGGCCACCAACGTGGTCGTCTCCGCGCCGAGTTGGGCCAGGATCAGGGTGACGGCGAGGGGGTGGGTGATGTACGGCTCGCCGCTCTTGCGCATCTGGCCGCGGTGCGAGGACTCGGCGAGTTCGTAGGCGCGGCGCAGCGGGTCGAGGTCGGCGTCGGGGTGGTGGGCGCGGTGGGCCTCGGCCACGTGTCCGATGGCGGCCGGGAGCTTGCCCCGGGTGGCGGGGCCCAGCAGCGCGGCCCGGCCGAGGCGGCGCAGGTCGATCCGGGGCCGGGCCTTCCTGCGGGCCACGGTGGGCGCTGTGGGCGCGACCGGGCCGGCGGTCGCAGGGTTCGTGGCCTCCGCACTCATGGGCACCTCCGGCTCGTGGACCGGTGGACGGGGCTGCGGGGCGTACGCGGCTCAGGGATGGCGACGTTCCCCCGTCCGTGCCGGTGCTTGATGCTACCGAGCCCATCACGCGCGATTGACCGCCTCCCGCCGAGCGTGAAACGGATCACCCATTCGAGCGATGGAAATGAGGTTTGAGGTTTGCGCCACCTGGCCTGAAGTCGTCCGCGGTTTCGAACCGGACCGGTGGCGCGGCCGTCACCGCCCCGGCGTCCCGCGTCGCCGGGGCGGTTTTCCGGCCTGCTCAGCCGAGGGTGCCGGCCAGCCATATGGCGTCGATCTCACCCTCGGCGACGATCACGGCGGGGCCCGTCATCTCGATCTCCCCGTCGGGCCGCTCGGTGATGACCAGGCGGCCGCCGGGCACGTCCACGGTGTACGTGGCGGGGAGGCCGGTCACGGCCGGGTCGGCGCCGTCGCGGCGGGCGGTGGCCACGGCTACGGCGCAGGCGCCGGTGCCGCAGGAGCGGGTCTCGCCGGAGCCGCGCTCGTGCACGCGCATCGCGACGTGCCGGGGGGCCCGGTCGGCCACGAACTCGACGTTGACGCCGTCGGGATAGGCGCCGGCCGGGCTCACGGGCGGGGCGTCGTACAGGTTCCCGGCGTGGTCCAGGTCGGCCACGAAGGCGACGGCGTGCGGGTTGCCCATGTTCACGTTCCGCGCGGGCCAGCTGCGCTCGCCGACGGTCACCGTGACCTCGCCCCCGGGCAGGCGCGCGCGGCCCATGCCGACGGTGATGTCGCCCCGGGCGCCGGCGGAGGTGGCCTTGTCGATGTGGACACGCTTCACGCCGCCGCGCGTGGCGATCGCGAGGTCGCCTTCGCCCACGTGTCCGGCGTGCTGGAGGTAGCGCGCGAACACCCGGACGCCGTTGCCGCACATCTCCGCGATCGAGCCGTCGCTGTTGCGGTAGTCCATGAACCACTCGGCCTCGCCGGCCATGTCCTTGGCCTCGGGGTGGGCGGCGGACCGCACCACGTGCAGCACCCCGTCACCGCCGATGCCGGCGCGGCGGTCGCACAGGGCGGCGACGGCGGCCGGGGACAGGTCGAGGGCGTTCTCGGGGTCCGGAACGATCACGAAGTCGTTCTCGGTGCCGTGGCCCTTGAGGAAGGCGATCCGCGTGCTCATGGATTCGATCGTACGGCGTCACGGGCGAGGCCGTTGGGCGGGCCGCCCGTCCTGTGGACAACGCGCCGCCGTCCCGTCGGGCCCTGTGGACAACGCCTCGCCGCCCTGGTGAAAGGCGTGGTCGGCGGTGCGCGGAACGTCAGCGCAGCCGGGCCACGCGCCACACCGCGAGGAAGGCGACGACGGCGATCACGAGCACGTAGGCGAGCACGACCCGCCAGTCCGGGCGGCGGCCGGAGCCGCGCGCGGGCAGGCCCGGCCAGGTGTAGCCGACGCGGCGGGCGGCCATCATGCCCCAGCCGGCCGCGCAGGAGCAGATCAGCAGGCCCAGCATGGCAATCACCGCGCCGCTGTCGCCGAAGTCGAAGGCGAGCGGGAAGGCGAACATCAGGGAGCCGAGCGAGGCGAGGCCCACGATGGGTGCCAGCTGCCAGATGCGCAGCCGCCGCTGCGGACGCAGCTCGACCTCGACCTCCGGACCGCTCGCGTACATCTCCTCGGGCGTGGGTCCGTCGGCGGTCACGCCGCCCGCCACGTCCTCGGGTCCGTCGTCGGTCAGACGGTCCTCGCCCCGGTCCGGCCCGTCACCGTCGGTGGTGACGTGCTCGGTGCCTGGTGCGGTGTCACGAGGGCCGGCCTCCATCGCCACGCGCCCTCCCAACTAGGACTTCCACTGGTCGATCGAAGCTCGATGATGGCACGGCGCCGCCGACCGCGTTGACCGGCGGCGCATCCCGATGCCATGACGTGATCAGGCTGTAACCGGTCGTTCGAGCAATGCGAGCGCCCGCTCAGGGAGTTCCCCCCGGTCCGCCGCCGCGCCGCTCAGCCACTCCACGCGCGGATCGCGGCGGAACCAGGTGTCCTGACGGCGCGCGAAGCGCTTGGTGGCGCGCACGGTCTCGGCGCGCGCCTCGTCCTCGGTGCAGTCCCCGGCCAGCGCCGTCAGGAGCTGCTGGTAGCCGAGCGCGCGGGACGCCGTACGGCCCTCGCGCAGCCCCTGGGCCTCCAGGGCGCGCACCTCGTCCACGAGTCCGGTCTCCCACATGACGTCGACGCGGCGCGCGATGCGCTCGTCGAGTTCGGGGCGGGCGACGTCGACGCCGATCTGGACGGTGTCGTAGACCGAGTCGTGGCCGGGGAGGTTGGCCGTGAAGGGCTTGCCGGTGATCTCGATCACCTCGAGGGCGCGGACGATGCGGCGGCCGTTGCCGGGCAGGATGGCGCGGGCCGCGCCGGGGTCGGCGGCGGCGAGGCGCGCGTGCAGGGCGCCGGGGCCGCGCAGGGTCAGCTCCTCCTCCAGGCGGGCCCTGACCTCGGGGTCGGTGCCGGGGAACTCCAGGTTGTCGATGGCTCCGCGCACATAGAGGCCGGAGCCGCCGACCAGGACGGGCCAGCGGCCCTCGGCGAGCAGGGCGTCGATCCGGGCGCGGGCGAGCTTCTGGTACTCGGCGACGGAGGCGGTGACCGTCACGTCCCAGATGTCCATGAGGTGGTGCGGTACGCCGCCGCGCTCCTCCTGGGTCAGCTTGGCGGTGCCGATGTCCATGCCCCGGTACAGCTGCATGGAGTCGGCGTTGATCACCTCACCGCCCAGCCGCTGGGCCAGGAAGACGCCGAGATCGGACTTTCCGGCCGCGGTGGGTCCGACGACGGCGATGACACGGGGGGCGCGGGATGCACTGCTCACCGCACCAGTTTCGCAAACCCCGGGGCCCGTCCTCCAACGAGTGATGATCCGGGGGCGGCCGGTGACATGCGGAACCGGAGCGGACGCGGGGTGTGACACGCGGTACGCACGGGTAGACGTTCCCCGCAAGCAGGCGCATCACGCGCAATTGGGTGTTTCCGGAAGGTGGACCATGGGTCTGTTCGACAACGTGAAGGCCGGACTCGACACGGCCAAGGAGAAGGCGGCGGACCTCGCCCGCGAGCACGGCGACAAGGTCCAGGACGGGATCGACAAGGCCGCCCACCTCGTCGACGAGCGGACCAAGGGCAAGTACAGCGACAAGATCCACACCGGTACGGACAAGGCGAAGGAGGCCGTGGAGAAGCTCGCCCACCAGGACGACGCGAAGCCGGGCGACGGGGGTGCCCAGACGCCGCCGAAGGCCTGACGCCCGGGCGTCAGCTCCAGGAGGCGACCAGGTAGCCGACGCCGTAGGGGGCGTCGTCGTACAGCAGGCTGCCGCCCAGGTCCGCGCCGTCGGCCGCTCCGGCGAGGACCTGCCAGGGGGCTCGCCCGGATGCCTTGAGTTCGCGGGCGAGCCCGGCGTCCAGGGCGGTGAGGGCGGCCAGGTCGGCCGTCGCGAGGGCGCGGGCGGCGTCGGCGTCGAAGGGGGCGGCGCGCTCGTCGAGGTAGCCGGGCGCCTTGACGGTGCGGCAGGCGCTGCCGTCGCCCATCACCAGCAGGGCGGTGCGCCCGTCCTCGGCGCCGATCACCCGGCCCAGCGCGGCACACCGCTCGGGTGTGAGCGTGTCCTGCACGCCGACGCCCTCGACGGGGAACTCGACCCACCCGCAGCGCTCCAGCAGCCACGCCGCCACGGCCAGCGAGTGCGGCAGCCCGGGGCCGGCCGGTCCGGTGTCCGTGGTCGGTCCGGCGTCCGCAGCCGGGCCGAGCCGTACGGCCAGGTCGACGCCGAACCCGCGGAAGGAACCCCCCGTGCCCTGCGCGTAGAGGCCGCCGCGGTCGTCGGGGCCCACGATCATCAGCCGGTCCGGGCGGGCGGCCGCGAGGACGCCCAGCGCGTCCGCGCACGCGGCGCGGGCGGCGTCCAGCTCGGGCGCGGCACCCGAGGCGACCTCGGGGACGAGCAGGGGCGGGCAGGGGCAGACGGCGGCTGCGACAAGCATGATCGGCAGCGTAACCCCGGACGACGGTGAATCCGTCATGACCGGAGCGCGCCGGTGAACGTGCCGGTGGCCCCGGCCCGGAGTTCGTCCGGGCCGGGGCCACCTCGTGTCGGACACCCCGGTGCCCCGGGGTGTCGTAACCCGGTCAGTCGCAGCCGCAGCCGCTCGCCGCGACCGGCAGCGGCTCGGGAACGCCGATCTTGGGCAGGCCGAGCATCACGCCGGGCTGCTGGGCGGCCTCGGCGGCGTTGCGCTTCTCCCAGGCGTCGCCCGCGCGGGTGCGGCGCACGGCGAGGACGGGGCCTTCGGCGAGGAGGTGGTGCGGGGCGGCGTAGGTGACCTCGACGGTGACCATGTCGCCGGGGCGGACCTCCTCGTCCGGCTTGGTGAAGTGCACCAGGCGGTTGTCGGCGGCGCGGCCGGACAGCCGGTGGGTGGCGCCGTCCTTGCGGCCCTCGCCCTCCGCGACCATCAGCTCCAGGGTGCGGCCGACCTGCTTCTTGTTCTCCTCCCAGGAGATCTCCTCCTGGAGGGCGACCAGACGCTCGTAGCGCGCCTGCACGACCTCCTTGGGGATCTGGTCCTCCATGGTCGCGGCCGGGGTGCCGGGCCGCTTGGAGTACTGGAAGGTGAACGCCTGCGTGAAGCGGGCCTCGCGCACGACGTGCAGCGTCTGCTCGAAGTCCTCCTCGGTCTCGCCGGGGAAGCCCACGATGATGTCGGTGGTGATGGCCGCGTGCGGGATGGCCGCGCGGACCTTCTCGATGATCCCGAGGTAGCGCTCCTGACGGTAGGAGCGGCGCATGGCCTTCAGCACCGTGTCCGAGCCGGACTGGAGCGGCATGTGCAGCTGCGGCATCACGTTCGGCGTCTCGGCCATGGCGGCGATCACGTCGTCGGTGAAGTCGCGAGGGTGCGGGGAGGTGAAGCGCACGCGCTCCAGGCCCTGCACGTTGCCGCAGGCGCGCAGCAGCTTGCTGAACGCCTCGCGGTCGCCGATGTCGGAGCCGTAGGCGTTGACGTTCTGGCCGAGCAGCGTGATCTCGCTGACGCCCTCGGCGACCAGCGCCTCGATCTCGGCGAGGATGTCACCGGTCCTGCGGTCCTTCTCCTTGCCGCGCAGCGCCGGGACGATGCAGAAGGTGCAGGTGTTGTTGCAGCCGACGGAGATCGACACCCATGCCGCGTACGCGCTCTCGCGCCGGGTCGGCAGCGTGGAGGGGAACGCCTCCAGCGACTCCGCGATCTCGACCTGCGCCTCCTCCTGGACGCGGGCGCGCTCCAGCAGCACGGGGAGCTTGCCGATGTTGTGCGTGCCGAAGACGACGTCGACCCACGGCGCCCGCTTCACGATGGTGTCGCGGTCCTTCTGCGCGAGGCAGCCGCCGACCGCGATCTGCATCCCGGGCCGGGACGCCTTGCGCGGCGCGAGACGGCCGAGGTTGCCGTAGAGCCGGTTGTCGGCGTTCTCACGGACCGCGCAGGTGTTGAAGACGACCACGTCGGCGTCGCCGTCCGCCCCCTCGGGCGCGCGCACGTACCCGGCGTCTTCGAGCAGGCCGGACAGCCGCTCGGAGTCGTGGACGTTCATCTGGCATCCGTAGGTGCGGATTTCATACGTCTTCGATGATTGAACGTCCACCACGGGGCTCCGGTCGCTGCTGCTGGTCATGCATCAAGGGTAGGCGCTCCCCGGAGGCCGCCATCGCAGTGCCGCCGGTGCGCGACGGCGTCAGGCGCCCCCGGGTATCCAGCCCTGGCGGCGCAGCACCGCCGACACGTCCGGGGCGCGGTAGTGCTCGCCCTTGAGGACCTTGCCGTCCTCGCGGCGGAGGACCTCGCCGTCGGGGCCGAGCTTGCTCATGTTGGCGCGGTGAATCTCGGCGATCACCTCGTCGAGGTCGATGCCGTGGACCAGGGCCGTGCCGTAGGCCACGTAGACCACGTCCGCCAGTTCCTGCGCAAGGTGGTCCAGGGGGCCCTCGACCGAGACCTCCGCGACCTCGGCGGCCTCCTCCGCGAGCAGTTCCCCTCGGTGCGCGGCCAGTCGCGGGGAGACCTCGGCGGGGGTCTCACGGGCGTCGAGGCCGAAGGCGCGGTGGAACTCTCGGACGAGGCGGGCGGGAGAAGTGCTCATGCGGGCGACTCTAGCCGCCGCCACCGACAGCGCCCGGAGTTGTCCACAGGCCCTCCCCGCCGGGCCCGGGAGTTGTCCACAGGTGCGCCGGAGGCTCTGGCAGGCCGCCGTCCGGGCTGGCAGGATCCCCCGCATGTCCACAACGTTCCCCGTGCCCGGCCGGCGGCCCGTCCTGTGGGGCACGGCCGTCGGCGTCGTGCTCCTCGGGCTCCTGGCGTGGTGGCTGCTGCCCCTGGGCGACGAACCGCCCACCGGCAAGGTCGTCTTCAGCACGGGCACCTCCCGGGGGGTGTACGAGGAGTACGGGGAGCACCTGCGCAGCGCCCTGGCCAAGGACATGCCGGGGCTGAAGGTGGAGCTGAGGCCGAGCGCCGGTTCGCAGGAGAACGTCCGGCGGGTGGCGGACGGCGAGGCCGACTTCACCATCGCGGCGGCCGACGCGGTGCAGTCGTACGAGCTGAGGAACCCCGCGAAGGCGGACCGGCTGCGTGGGGTGGCCCGGCTCTACGACGACTACGTCCAGCTCGTCGTGGCCCGCGATTCCAAGATCACCAGTGTGGCGGACCTGCGGCACAAGCGGGTGGCCACCGGGCTGAAGGACTCCGGGGTCCAGCTGATAGCCGAGCGGGTGCTGCGCTCCGCCGGCATCGACCCGCACAAGGACATCACCCCGATGTCCGTCGGGATAGACAACGGGCCGGACCTGCTGCGGAACGGCACGGTGGACGCCTTCTTCTGGTCGGGCGGTCTGCCGACGAAGGGGCTGTCGGGGCTCGCGAAGAAGTGGGCGTTCCGGTTCGTGCCCATCGACGGCAAGCTGGTCGGCAAGCTGCACAGCGAGGGGGAGGCGGCGCGCTACTACCGGACGGCCAACATGCCGGAGTCGGCGTACCCGTCGGTGCAGCGGGGCGGCACGGTGGCCACGATCGCGGTGTCCAACCTGCTGGTGACCCGCAAGGACATGGACCCCCGGCTCACCGAGTGGGTGACCCGCACGGTGATCAAGAGCCGTGACCGCATCGGGGAGCGCGTGCACTCCGCCCAGCTGGTCGATCTGCGCACCGCCATCTACACCGACCCGCTGGCCCTGCACGACGGGGCGCGGCGCTACTACCGGTCCGTCAAGCCCTGACGGACCCGGTCACCGGGCCGCCTCCGGACTCCGGCGGAACCGGACCAGGGTGCCGGCAGAACTCCGGCAGGACTCCGCACGCCCGCTCCGGCAGGCCCCCGCCCGCCCTCTCCGGCAGGACCCCGCACGCTCCAACGCGCCCCCGCCCGCTCAAGGATTCCGCGCCACCGTGACCGTCACCCGCAGACCCCCGGGCTCGTGGTGCCCGTAGCCGATGCCACCCCCGGCCGCCGCGAGCAGGGCGCGGCTGATGGACAGGCCCAGGCCCGAACCCTTGACGTTCTGGTGCCGGCCGCTGCGCCAGAAGCGGTCGCCCACGCGCGCCAGTTCGTCCTCGGTGAGGCCGGGCCCGGTGTCGGTGACGACGACGGTCGCGAAGTCGCCGCGTGAGGAGACGGTGACACGCACCTCGCCGTCCTCGGGGGTGAACTTCACGGCGTTGTCGATCACCGCGTCCAGCGCGCTGGACAGGGCGATGGGGTCGGTCCAAGCGGTGGTGGGCGGACAGTCGCCGGACAGCCGTACGCCCTTGGCGCGGGCGGTCGGGGTCCAGGCCGCGACCCGCTCGTCGGCCAGCGCGCCGATGTCGGTCAGCCGGAGGTCGGCCTCGGCGTGCTCGGCGAGCGCCAGGTCGAGCAGGTCGTCGAGGACCTGGGCGAGCCGCTTGCCCTCGGTGCGGACGGAGGCGATCTCCTCGTTGTCCTCGGGGAGTTCGAGGGCGAGGAGTTCGATGCGCAGCAGCAGGGCCGCGAGCGGGTTGCGCAGTTGGTGGGAGGCGTCGGCGACGAAGGCGCGCTGCTGCTCCAGGACGTCTTCTACGTGGTCCGCCATCTCGTTGAACGAGTGCGCCAGGCGCCGGAGTTCGGGCGGTCCCCCGGCGGCCGCGACACGGGACTTCAGGCGCCCGGTGGCGATGTCGTGGGTGGTGGCGTCCAGGACCCGTACGGGCCTGAGCACCCAGCCGGTCAGCCGTAGCGCGGCCCCGACGGCCAGGAGCATCGCGGCGACCTCCCCGGCCCCGATGAGCAGCCAGCCGCGCAGGGTGCGCGCGCGCATCTCGTCGGTGGGCGAGTCGGTGACGACCACGGCCACGACGTCGCCGTCCCGGATGACCGGTGAGGCCACGACCAGCCGGCTGTGCTGCCATGGCCACGCCTGACCGGGGTCGTGGCTCCGCCGGCTGAGCAGCGCCTCGTCGAAGGCGGCGCCGAGCTCACCCGTGCGCGGTATCCGCCAGTGGGCCGGTGCGCTGCCCATGGCCGTACGGCTGCGGTAGAAGACACCGGCGCGAATGCCGTAGACGTCGTAGTAGCTGTCCAGTTCGCGCTGGAGCGTCTCCAGACGCTCGTCGGGGACGGCCGCGCGGGCTCCCTTGGGCGCGTCGGTGACGAACTGGGCGAGCGCGGCGAAGCGCGCGGTGTCGTCGATGCGGTCGACGACCACCTTCTGCTGCTCGGCCGCGGCCAGGCTGACGGCGAGCGGCACACCGAGGGAGAGCAGGACGGCCGCCATCAGGACGATGAGCAGCGGCAGCAGCCGGGTGCGCACCCCTGCCCGCTATCCGGCCGGGGCGACGAGCCGGTAGCCCACGCCGCGCACGGTCTCGATCAGCGCGGGGAGCCGGAGCTTGGAGCGCAGGGAGGCCACATGCACCTCCAGCGTGCGGCCGGTGCCCTCCCAACTGGTGCGCCAGACCTCGCTGATGATCTGCTCCCGCCGGAACACCACGCCGGGCCGTTGCGCGAGCAGGGCGAGCAGGTCGAACTCCTTGCGGGTGAGCGGGACGACCGCGCCGCCGACGCTGACCTGCCGGGTGGGCAGTTCGATGCGGACCGGACCAAGAAGCAGGGCCGTGCCCTCGGCGCCGGCCGCCGCGTCCTCCTGGACGGTGCGTCTGCTGACGGCGTGGATGCGGGCGAGCAGTTCGCCGGTGTCGTACGGCTTCACCACGTAGTCGTCGGCGCCGAGGTTGAGCCCATGGATGCGCGAGCGCACGTCGGAGCGGGCGGTGACCATGATGACCGGGGTGGCGGTCAGCTTGCGGATCTTGCCGCAGACCTCGTATCCGTCCTGGTCGGGCAGGCCCAGGTCGAGCAGGACCACGCCGAAGCACTCGCTGTCGGGGACGAGTGCCTGAAGAGCCTCCTCGCCGCTGCGCGCGTGGGTGATGTGGAAGCCGTGCCGGGTGAGGACGGCGGACAGAGCTGCGGCGACGTGGTCGTCGTCCTCGACGAGCAGCAGTCTCATCCCGGCCCCCTCCGGTTCGTTGTGCGTACGGTCATGGTTCGCGTGCGGTTGTCACGCGGTGCACGCGCGCGTGCACCATGGCAGTGATGCCGATGGAGGAGTACGGCGTCAAGAGCGTTCGGGTCGCCCGCTGCTTCCGTTATCCGGCCGATATTCACACTGAGGGCAAGTGCTACGACACGTGTCCGATTGCTATCGGATCGTGATGCTCAGATTCACCTCAGATCTGATGACGCTGGTCGCCGCGCCTCACTAAGGTCCACCGGAAACCGAGGAGGACGGAGCCCGAAAGCGATGACCGAAGTATCGGTGGCCAAGGAGGACGCGGCCGCCACTGACGAACTGGTCGTCCTGAAGAGCGTCAACAAGCACTTCGGCGCGTTGCATGTGCTCCAGGACATCGACCTGACGATCGCCCGCGGCGAGGTCGTCGTGGTCATCGGGCCCTCCGGGTCCGGCAAGTCGACGCTGTGCCGCACCATCAACCGCCTGGAGACGACCGACTCCGGCTCGATCACGATCGACGGCAAGCCGCTGCCCCAGGAGGGCAGGGCGCTGGCCCGGCTGCGGGCGGACGTCGGGATGGTGTTCCAGTCCTTCAATCTGTTCGCGCACAAGACCGTGCTCGAAAACGTGATGCTGGGCCAGCTCAAGGTCCGCAAGGCGGACCGCAAGCAGGCCGAGGAGAAGGCCCGCGCCCTGCTCGACCGGGTCGGCGTGGGCACCCAGGCCGACAAGTACCCCGCGCAGCTGTCCGGCGGTCAGCAGCAGCGGGTCGCCATCGCGCGCGCCCTGGCGATGGACCCGAAGGTCATGCTCTTCGACGAGCCGACCTCGGCCCTGGACCCCGAGATGATCAACGAGGTTCTGGAGGTCATGCAGCAGCTGGCCCGCGAGGGCATGACGATGATCGTGGTCACCCACGAGATGGGCTTCGCCCGCTCGGCGGCGAACCGCGTGGTCTTCATGGCCGACGGCCGCATCGTCGAACAGGCCACGCCGGAGCAGTTCTTCAGCAATCCGCGCAGCGACCGGGCCAAGGACTTCCTGTCGAAGATCCTGCACCACTGACCGGACGCACCCACTGATCGCCGGGCGGCTCGCGCCGATCGGGCTGCCCGCCGGGCACCCGCGCCCGCACGGACCTCGTTCTCTCCCTCACGCATCACGCAAAGGATGTCCACCATGAAGCTCCGCAAGGTCACCGCCGCCTCGGCCGTCGTGCTCGCCCTCGCCGTGACCGCCACCGCGTGCGGCGGCGACAAGAAGGACGACGCCGGTTCGTCGGGCAGCGGCAGCAAGGTCAAGATCGGCATCAAGTACGACCAGCCCGGCCTCGGCCTGAAGCAGCCCGACGGCTCCTTCTCCGGTTTCGACGTGGACGTGGCCACGTACGTCGCCAAGCAGCTCGGCTACAAGCCCAGCCAGATCGAGTGGGTGGAGACCAAGAGCGCCGACCGCGAGAACGCGCTCCAGCGCGGTGACGTGAAGTTCATCGTGGCCAGCTACTCCATCACGGACGAGCGCAAGCAGAAGGTGGACTTCGCCGGTCCGTACCTGCTGGCCCACCAGGACCTGCTGGTGAAGAAGGACTCGAAGATCTCCAAGGGCACGGACCTCAACGGCAAGAAGCTGTGTTCCGTGACCGGATCCACCTCGGCGCAGAACATCCACGACTCGATCGCGCCGAAGGCCAACCTGCGCAACCTGCCCGGCTACTCGGAGTGCCTCGCCGGTCTGCAGAGCGGCGCCGTGGACGCGCTGACCACGGACGACTCGATCCTCGCGGGCTACGCCGCGCAGGACAAGTACAAGGGCCAGTTCAAGCTCGCCGGGCTCAAGCTCAGCAACGAGAACTACGGCATCGGCGTCAAGAAGGGCGACTCCGCGACCGTCGACAAGATCAACAAGGCGCTGGAGCAGATGGTCTCCGACAAGTCCTGGGACAAGGCCGTGGAGAAGGACTTCGGCGCGGCCGGCTACAAGAACGAGCAGGCCCCGAAGATCGGCCAGATTGTCAAGTAGTCCCGTCGCCGCGGACGCGAGGACCGGGCAGGCCCCGCACGGTCCCACGGCCCGCGCCGCCGTCCACCGCTTCCCGGACGGCGGCGCGGGCCGACCCACCCCTACGCCACACACCCGGAAGCGCGGGAGAACGTGTTCGACTTTCTTGAAGGCTACGACGTCCTGGGGGCGTTCTGGACGACGGTGCAGCTGACCGTCCTCTCCGGCGTCGGCTCCCTCGTCTGGGGCGTCCTGCTGGCCGCCATGCGGGTCAGCCCCGTCCCCCTGATGCGCGGCTTCGGCACCGCCTACGTCAACATCGTCCGCAACATCCCGCTGACGATCATCATCCTGTTCACCTCGCTCGGCCTCGCCGACATCTTCGGCGTCACCATGGGCACCGAGGACTTCAAGATCCAGGGCTTCCGGCTCGCGGTGCTCGGACTGACCGCCTACACGGCCGCGTTCGTCTGCGAGGCGATCCGTTCCGGCATCAACACGGTTCCGGTCGGCCAGGCCGAGGCGGCCCGCGCCATCGGGCTGAGCTTCTCCCAGACGCTTCGGATCGTCGTGCTGCCGCAGGCTTTCCGGTCGGTGATCGGCCCGCTGGCCAACGTGCTGATCGCCCTCACCAAGAACACCACGGTGGCGGCCGCCATCGGCGTCGCCGAGGCCGCCACCCTGATGAAGACGATGATCGAGAACGAGGCGCAGACGCTGGCCATCGGTGCCGTCTTCGCCCTCGGGTTCGTGGTTCTGACCCTGCCCACCGGCCTGTTCCTCGGCTGGCTCGGCAAGCGACTGGCGGTGAAGCGATGAGTTCCGTCCTCTTCGACACGCCCGGCCCGCGCGCCAAGGTGCGCAATGTGGTCGTCTCCGTCCTGTTCTTCGCGCTCCTCGGGCTGCTGGCCTGGTGGGTCGCGGTCAAGATGGACGACAAGGGCCAGCTCAAGTGGAGCCTGTGGCAGCCCTTCACCACCTCCCAGGCGTGGACGACGTATCTGCTGCCGGGGCTCGGCAGCACGCTGGAGGCGGCCGCGCTGTCCATGGTCATCGCGCTGCCCCTGGGCGCGGTGCTCGGCATAGCCCGGATGTCCGACCACCGCTGGGTACGGATACCCGCCGGGGTGATCGTGGAGTTCTTCCGGGCGATCCCGGTGCTGCTCCTCATGGTGTTCGCCAACGAGCTGTACGTCCGCTCCACCGACATCGCGAGCGACGAGCGCCCGCTGTACGCCGTCATCACCGGCCTGGTGCTCTACAACGCCTCGGTGCTCGCCGAGGTCGTCCGGGCCGGCATCCTCGCCCTGCCGAAGGGCCAGACGGAGGCCGCGTACGCCATCGGGCTGCGCAAGAGCCAGACCATGGCGGGCATCCTGCTGCCGCAGGCCGTCACCGTGATGCTCCCGGCCATCGTGAGCCAGCTCGTGGTCATCGTGAAGGACACCGCGCTCGGCGGCGTCATGCTCCAGTTCGCGGAACTCCTCAGCGCGCGCAGCACGCTCGCGGCGAACTACGCGAACGTGATCCAGAGCTTCGTCGTGGTGGCGGTCATCTACATCGTCCTCAACGCCGTGCTCACCTCCTTCGCCTCCTGGCTGGAGCGCCGACTGCGGCGCAGCAAGCGCGGCACGGGCACGGTGCTGGCCAAGGAGACGGTCAACGTCATCGACGGGGGCAGAGCGATCTGACCTGGCGTCACAGGCGTTTCACGGGCGGGGCGGTGACGGGGACGTCACCGCCCCGCCCCGTTGCGGACACGCCGCCGTTGCCCGATCCTTGAAGGTGTGATCGCCACGGGCCCCGGTCACTTGACGCATACTCTGCCAATGGGTTGCATACGTTCTGTGATCGTGCACCCCGCTTCACCTTCCTGTTCGTCCGAGTCCGTCAGGGCACCGCTGTGGGCAGGGGGCGTCGCGCCGTGGACCCGGTGATCATCGTCGGAGCGGGGCCCGTGGGGCTCACGCTCGCCCTGGCGCTGGCCCGCCAGGAGGTGCCGTCCGTCGTCCTGGACGAGGGCCCGGGCAAGGACGAGGCCCGTCTCGCGCGCACCGTCGTCCTGCGCGAGGACACGGCCGCGCTGGTGGAACGGCTGACCTCGGTGCCCGCCGACGCGCTCGGGGCGAGGTGGACCGGCTGGCGGTCGATGCGCCGACGTCAGGTGACGGGCGAGACCGTCTTCGGGCCGGACGAACCCGCTCCGCCGCACATCGCCCAGCATGTCCTGACCGGCGCCCTGCGGGCCGCGGCCGCCGCCGAGCCGCTGGTCCAGGTGGCCGTGGACAGCCGCCTCGACTCCCTGGAGCAGGAGCGCTCCGGTGTCACCGCACACACCCGCGGCCCCAACGGGACCTGGTGGCGCGGCAGTTACCTGGTCGGCTGCGACGGACCCCGTTCCACGGTCCGCAAGCTCCAGGACATCCGCTTCCCCGGCCGTACGGCGGTGGAGCGGCACGCAGTCGCCGCGCTGCGCGTCGAACTCCCCGCCGAGGGGCGCGCGTTGCTGCACCGTACGCCGCCGTGGCGGTCCTCGGGCCCTCCCTGCCCGGAGATCACGGCCCGCCCGCTGCCGGACGGCGTCTGGCGCCTGGACTGGCTGCTGCCCCCGGGCAAGGAGCTGGTCACACCCGATCTGCTGGTGACCCGCGTCCGCGAGACCCTCGGCGGCTGGACCGGCGGTCCCGTTCCGGCGTACGACCTCCTCGACACCGGTGTCCACACGGTGCACCACCGGCTGGCCCGGCGGTGGCGCGCAGGCCGGGTCTTCCTCGCCGGTGACGCGGCCCATCTCCTCGGCGCGCTCGGCACCCAGGGCCTGGACGAGGGGCTGCGGGACGCCGACAACCTCGCCTGGAAGCTCGCCGTCTCCTGGCACCACGGCCCGCACGAGGCCCTGCTCGACAGCTACCAGGCCGAACGGCGCGCGGTGGTCTCCGCCCGGCTGCGCGCCGCCGACCAGCTGTTGCCGGTGCTGCGCGGCGGGGGCGGGCTGCGCGCCTACGTGCCCGGCGCGACCCGTGGTCAGGACACGCTGCTCGCCGACGGCCACCTCGGGCGCGGCGCGCTCGGCGAGCCGGGGGCGTACACCGTCTCGCCGCTCGCGCCCCGGTACCTGGAGGGCGAGATCCCGGTCGGCACCGAGCCCGGCGCCCCGGTCACCGATGTCCGGGTCACGGCGGAGGACGGCTCCTTCGTCCGGCTGCGCGACCGGCTGGGCCGGGGTGCGCTGCTGGCCGTCCTGATCGCCCCGGGCACGGGCGTGTGGGACCGCAAGCACTGGATGTCGGCCGGGGTGATGCCCCGGCTCGCGGCCGCCGTGACCGCGCTGCCGCACCGGGCCGAACTGCTCGTCGCCGAGGAGTACCCGGGCGCTCCCGCCCACAGCGTGCTGCTCGTCCGTCCCGACGGCCATCTGGTCACCGCGCTGAGCGGGGTCCGGCCGGCCGACCTGTACGCGGCGGCGGAGGCGGCACTCGGGGGTGCCGAGCGGCTGGAGGACGAGGTGAAGGAGGAGGCGCGGGCGGGTTCGGCCGCGCGCTGACCGTGCGCCGGAGTGCTCCGGCGTCACTTCCTTTCGCCCTGTCCACATGGTGACCATGGATTGATTCGGGGTCCGGCGCGTGCTGTACTCCGAATCGTGACCGACACCTGTGTGCGCCTGTGGCGGAGGGTCCATATGGACCTCGTCCGCTACGTGGGCTGCGTGTGTCGTCCGTCCTGCTGAATTCGCATCCCCTTCTCCGGGCGCCGTCGCGCGCCCGTTCGGCGAACCCTTCTCAGGACGGTGCACGTGTCTGTCTCCCCCGTGTCCTCTTCCCCTCTCCCGTCTCCGGCCGCCGCCGCGGCCCCCACGCAGGCGGAACTGCTCGACTTCGTGCGGCGTACGGCCGCCGACACGGAGCTGATCGCCTCGCTCCCGCTCGATCCCGAGGGCCGTACCTGGGTGCGGCTGACGGGTCCCGGTGGCAGCGAGGCCTGGCTGATCGGCTGGCCGCCCGGCACCGGCACCGGCTGGCACGACCACGCCGACTCCGTCGGCGCCTTCCTCACCGCCTCGGGCGAGCTGAAGGAGAACGCGCTGGCCGCCCGGCTCCCCACCGACGGCTGGCGGACCCTCGAACTCACCGACGGCGTCGACCGCGAACGCCGGCTGCCGGCCGGACAGGGCCGCGCCTTCGGCCGCCACCATGTGCACGAGGTGCTCAACGAGTCCCCCGACCGGCACGCCGTCTCCGTCCACGCCTACTACCCGCCGCTGCCGCGCATCCGCCGCTACAGTCGCACCGGTCAGGTACTGCGCCTGGAGCAGGTGGAACTCCCGGAGGACTGGCAGTGAGCGACGGCCGCCCCGGCACGGACGAACACCCCGTCGGCATCGACGAGTTGCTGGAGCGGGTGCGCCAGGGTTACCGGCGCGTGGAGGCCCGCGAGGCGTACGAGGCGGCGCGTGCCGGTGACGCCCTGCTGGTCGACATCCGGTACGCGGCGCTGCGTGAGCGGGACGGGCTGGTCCCGGGCGCCCTCGTCGTCGAGCGCAACGAACTGGAGTGGCGGCTCGACCCTCAGGGCAGCCATCGCGTCCCCGAGGCCACCGGCCACGACGTACGCGTCCTGGTCCTCTGCAACGAGGGCTATGCCTCCAGCCTGGCCGCCGTCTCCCTCCACCAGCTCGGTCTGCGCCGGGCGACGGACGTGGTGGGCGGCTTCCAGGCGTGGCGTGCGGCGGGGCTGCCGGTGGAGTCGACGGGGGGCTGAGGGCGGGGTCCGGCGCCGGGGCCCTCGGAGGGCGCGACCGGAAGCCGCTGCCCCGGGCTCCTCGGGAACCTTCGCCGAACGCTCCCCTCAGTAGCCCTCGCCCTCCAGGAACTCCGTGTCCTCCCCCTCCTCCTCCAGCGCCTGGCGGACGACGCGGAGGGCCATGCCCTCCGGGTAGCCCTTGCGGGCGAGCATCCCGGCCAGGCGGCGGAGCCGCTTGTCGCGGTCGAGGCCCCGGGTCGCCCGCAGCTTGCGGTCCACCAGGTCGCGGGCGGTCGCCTCCTCCTGTTCGGAGTCCAGCTGCCCCACGGCCTCGTCGATCAGCGCCGAGTCGACGCCCTTGGTCCGCAGTTCACGGGCGAGGGCGCGACGCGCGAGCCCCCGGCCGTGGTGCCGTGACTCCACCCAGGCGTCCGCGAAGGCACTGTCATTGATCAGTCCGACCTCCTCGAACCGCGACAGCACCTCGTCGGCCACCTCCTCGGGGATCTCCCGCTTGCGCAGGGCGTCCGCGAGCTGCTTGCGGGTGCGCGGCGTACCGGTGAGCAGGCGCAGACAGATGTTCCGCGCCCGCTCGGCCGGGTCCGCCGACGCCGAGGACTCCCCGCGCTCGCCCCTCGACGAGGAGAGGGAGTCCTCGGTCTCACCGCCCGGTTCTCCGCCCGTCTCCCCGAAGCGGCGTCGTCGACCGCGCCTGGCGGACCCCCGGCGGCCGCCGGACGGCCCCGGGCCGTCCTGGCCGGGCCGGTCGTACGCCGGGTCGCCGTATGCGCCGGGTCCGTCGTACCCGCCGCGTCCGTCGTGCCCGTCGTCCCCATGGCCCCCGTGACCATGGACCTCGTGCGTGTCGTGGCCGTGGTCACCGGGCCGGTGATCGCGGCCCCCGTACACCTCGTCCCCGTACCCCAGGTCGTCGCCGGCCGTGGCGGAGGCGGAGTCGCCCCCGATGCCCCTCCCCCGTGGGGCACCGGGGGAGGCGTACTCGTGCTCGGCCCAGTCGGTTCGGCGCGTCATGGGTCAGCTCTTGGCTGCGGCGGCCTTGGGCTTGGTGGCCTTGGCCGCCGGAGCCGTCTTGGTGTCGGCGGCGGCAGCGGGGGTGACCGCCGCGTCCGCGCCGGGCTCGGCCGCGGGCTCCTGGGGACGGACGCCGACGCCCAGCTTCTCCTTGATCTTCTTCTCGATCTCGTTGGCCAGGTCGGGGTTGTCCTTGAGGAAGTTGCGCGCGTTCTCCTTGCCCTGGCCGAGCTGGTCGCCCTCGTACGTGTACCAGGCGCCGGCCTTGCGGACGAAGCCGTGCTCCACGCCCATGTCGATCAGACCGCCCTCGCGGCTGATGCCCTGGCCGTAGAGGATGTCGAACTCGGCCTGCTTGAAGGGCGGCGCGACCTTGTTCTTGACGACCTTGCAGCGGGTGCGGTTGCCGACCGCCTCCGTGCCGTCCTTCAGGGTCTCGATGCGGCGGATGTCGATGCGCACCGAGGCGTAGAACTTCAGCGCGCGGCCACCGGTCGTGGTCTCCGGCGAGCCGAACATGACGCCGATCTTCTCGCGGAGCTGGTTGATGAAGATGGCGGTGGTCTTGGACTGGTTGAGCGCGCTGGTGATCTTCCGGAGCGCCTGGCTCATCAGACGGGCCTGGAGACCGACGTGGCTGTCGCCCATCTCGCCCTCGATCTCCGCGCGCGGGACGAGCGCGGCGACGGAGTCGATGACGATGAGGTCGAGCGCGCCGGAGCGGACCAGCATGTCCACGATCTCCAGCGCCTGCTCGCCGTTGTCGGGCTGGGAGAGGATCAGGTTGTCGATGTCGACGCCGAGCTTCTTCGCGTACTCGGGGTCGAGGGCGTGCTCCGCGTCCACGAAGGCGACCTGGCCGCCGGCCCTCTGGGCGTTGGCCACGGCGTGCAGGGTCAGGGTCGTCTTGCCGGAGGATTCGGGGCCGTAGATCTCCACGACGCGGCCGCGCGGCAGGCCGCCGACGCCGAGGGCGACGTCGAGAGCGGTCGACCCGGTGGGGATGACCTCGATGGGCTCCATCGACCGCTCGCCCATGCGCATGACAGCGCCCTTGCCGAATTGTCGTTCAATCTGTGCGAGCGCGGCGTCGAGCGCCTTCTCGCGGTCGGTTCCTGCCATGGGTTCCACCCGGTTTGCTTGAGTCGATCGCTTCACGTCAAAGACGCTAACGCCTGCCACTGACAACGCGCCCCGACGCCGGTCCGGCCTGTGGATAACTAGGGGACGTTTCTGCCTGAAACACCACGAAACGCCCACCAGAAGCCTCGCCCGAGCTTCCATCAGAATGGATGTTCGATTTTTGTGTCAAGCGTCCCCGGGGGTGAAAGCCGCGTGGTCGAGTGGGCCCGGGTGCGTCCGCTCGCCGGGCCCTGGCGCGGCCCCCTCGCTAGACCCGGAAGCGCGCGGTCGCGCCGGAGACACGGAGCAGGAAGTCCGTCAGCGGAACCCCGCCATCCCCGGGGACCAGCACGAGCCCCGCCTCGTAGACCGCCTCCTCGGCGGCCAGGGCGGCGTCCTCGTCGTCGCGCTCCCATGCCTCCTCCGACGCCTCGAACAGCGGACGGACGGTCTCCCAGGCGGGACCGGGCCGGAAGAGGCAGTCCGTCCAGAACATGTCGGCGCCTTCGAGCGTCAGCGTTCCGACGAGGGAGTCGCCCCGCTTGAGCTGCCAGCTCCCGGCCGTCACGACTTCCCCATGCGCCGGACCGTCAGCATCTGCTGCGCCTGGCCGACCGGGCCGTGGATGTCGTGCAGGACCGTGCTCGTCACGCCCTGACCCGTGGGGCCGAAGACCACCGAGGTGTCGAGGCCGGTCCAGGGGCCCTCGGGGCGGCGGTACAGATGGATCGTCAGGTCGACGTTGGGGAACATCCACTCGGTGGGCGGCTGACGGACCGCGATGCCGTTGGCGGTGTCCACGAGGGCCACGTAGGAGGCGAGCGGGCTCGCGGGCTGACCGGCGACCAGGTCGAGTCCGCTGGTGACCCAGACCGTCGCGCGGCCGGGGCACGGGGGCGTGACCGGACGCGCGTCCAGGGAGGCGATGTAGCCGCCCGGCCAGAGCGAGGACATCGGCCAGGGCGCGAGCGCGTCGGGCGGGGTGAGCGGTTCGGGTGCTCCCCCGGCCACCGGTGCCGTGTCACCGGCCGCGAGGAACCACACGCGGCCACGCACCACCGGGCGGCCCGCGATGAGCACGACGGCCTCGACCAGCTCGATGGTGCGGCCGGGCCGGACGGTCTCCACCCTGATCTCGCACTCGTCGAGGGCGAGACGCCCGAGGATGTCGAAGCTGATCCGGGACGGCACCAGAGCGCTGTCCGGCCGTCCGGCCAGGTGGCGGTCGATGGCGTGGACGACGAGACCGCCCAGCGGGCTGAAGTGCTGTTCGTCGGCGTCCCAGGCGCCACCGGCATGCGGGGTGGGCTTGTAGCGGTACTCGTCGATGGGCTCGTAGTAGCTGCCGGCGCTCACGAAGACACTCACCTCTCGGCCGAACGGATCGGGCGGTGCCAGCGTGCCAGTACCGGATCTTGGAGCGGCACGCGCCCCCCGCTGCTCCCGGCGTCGTACGGCAGGTGCCTCCGGCCGTACGACGACCGCGCCCGGGTGCCCCCGGAAACCTGGGGCGCGTGAAGAATCCACGCGCCACCGAACGCGCCGTCGAACGCCTCTGCCATGCGACCGGCCTGCTCCTCGTGCTCTCCGGTCTCGTCCACCTGGTGGTGTTCGCGGTCGACGGCGGCCCGTGGGACGGCCCGGTCTCCTGGCGCAAGCCGGTCACGTTCGGGCTGTCCTTCGGGGTGACCCTCATGGCCGTCACCTGGGTCACGTCGTACGTGCGTCTCGGCGCGCGCACGCGCGTGGTGCTGCTCGCCGTCTTCGCCGCCGACTGTGTGGTGGAGGTCGGCGGGATCACGCTCCAGGCGTGGCGGCGGGTGCCCTCGCATCTGAACATGGAGACGCCGTTCGACGCGGGCGTCTCCATGGTGCTCGCGGTCGGGGGCGGCGTCCTGGTGGTGGTGCTCGCCGTCTTCGCCGTCGCGTCCTTCCGCCGCCGGCCCGGCGGACCGGCGGGGATGGCGCTCGCGGTGCGCTCCGGGTTCGCGATCCTGCTGGTGGCGCTCGCCTCCGGCGCGGTCATGATCGCGCGCGGGGTGGTCCTCACGCGCACCGGCCACCAGGAGGCCGCGTACCACTCGACGGCGCCACTCAAGCCGCTGCACGGGGTGAGCCTGCACGCCGTGCTGGTCCTGCCGCTGCTGGCCTGGCTGCTGTCCCGCACCTCCGCGAGCGCGCGGACCCGGTGGCGGATCGTGGCGACGGCCACCGGCTGCTACGCCGCGGCGGTCGCCGGGGCCGTGGTGTGGGCCGTGCTGACGTACTGAGCCGGCCCGCTACGCCCGTCCCGTCAGGACGGCGCCTCCTCCTCCGCCGGCCGCTCGCGCGCCCACAGCAGGCGGGGAAGCATCCCGGGCCGGTTGGCGCGCAGGCGGTGTCCCTGGACGCGCGGGTCGTCCGTGACCTTGTAGCGCTTCACGTACGCGCCGAGGAACGCCTGGAGCGTGGCGACCGCGGGGATGGCGATCAGGGCGCCGACCGCGCCGAGCAGGGCGGTGCCCGCGATGACCGAGCCGAAGGCGACCGCCGGGTGGATGTCGACGGTCTTGGAGGTCAGCTTGGGCTGGAGCATGTAGTTCTCGAATTGCTGGTAGACCACGACGAAGACCAGCACCCACACCGCGTACCAGGGCGCCACGGTGAACGCGATCAGCATCGGCAGCGCGCCCGCGAGGTAGGTGCCGATGGTCGGGATGAACTGCGAGACCAGGCCCACCCAGACACCGAGCACGGGCGCGTACGGCACGCCGAGCGCCTGGAGCAGGACGTAGTGCGCGACACCGGAGATGAGCGCCATGAGGCCGCGCGAATAGATGTAGCCGCCGGTCTTGTCGACCGCGATCTCCCAGGCGCGCAGCACCTCGGCCTGGCGCGCGGGCGGCAGGACCGAGCACAGGCCGCGCCGCAGCCGGGGCCCGTCGGCGGCGAAGTAGAACGAGAACAGCCCGACGGTGAGGAGCTGGAAGAGGCCGCCGAGCACCTGGGCGGACACGTCGAGGACACCGGCCGCGCTGTTCTGCGCGTACTTGCGCAGCCAGTCGGAGTGCAGCAGCCCCTCCTGCACGTCGACGCGCTTGAGCTGCGTGTGGAAGGTCTGGTTAATCCAGTTGATCAACGAGTCCAGGTACTCCGGGAAACCCTCGATCATCTTGATGATCTGTCCGGCCAGCATGGAGCCGAGCAGGGTGACGAAGCCCGCCGTGACGACCGCGAGGCCGAGGAAGACCAGGAAGGTGGCGAGTCCCCGGCGCATCCCGCGCGCGGACATCCGGCTGACGGCCGGTTCGATCGCGAGCGACAGGAAGAACGCGATCAGGATGTTGATCAGCAGCCCGGTCAGCTGGTGGAACGCCCAGCTGCCGAACTGGAACGTGGCGATGAGCGCGAGCGCGAGCACCATGGCGCGCGGCAGCCAGCGCGGCATGCGCGCGTTGCGCGGGGCGGTGCCGTCGGCCGTCGCAGCGGCGGGCGCCACCGGTTCGGCCGGGGGCGCCGGGGGCCCGGCCGGGGATGCCGTGGGCCGGTCGTCGAGGTCGTCAGTAGGTGCCACGGGCCAAGTCTCGCCCACGCCGCCGACAGCCGGTGCCGCTCGGGACCGGCTCGGCCTATGACCGTGGACACATACGCCGGCGGACGGCCCCCGCGGCCGGGCGATCCGCGTATGTCGCGGGCGCCTTCCGTCCGGCGCGGCAGGTCGTCACAGGTGCGCGGATATCAGCGCTTCTCGCCCGGCACGTCCATGACCGTGCACACGACCCGCCAGACGTCCTTGGCGGCCCAGCCCGCGTCCAGCGCCTCGTTCACCGTGCGTCCGCCCAGTTCGGACATCACGTGATCGCGCGCGAACGTCTCGGCGTACCCCGCGCCGAAGTGTTCCGCCATCCGCTGCCAAAAGACCGTCAACCTCATGAATCCACTCCACAGCCGCTATGACCTGCATGTTCCCACCCTTCGCGCCCGAGTACGACCGCCGGGGGTGTCCAGGAAGGCCGCCTTGCACGTGCCTGTGTGTCCTGAAGGCAAATTCAGGTATTTCACAGGTAAAGGAGAGCACTTGAGGGGTTGTCCGGGAGCCTCTCCGCTGGACATAGTCCTGACCAAGATCACGGGGGCATCTGGTCGCAGTCGACGACACTACCCGGATCGCATGAGGAGCATCATGAATCACGTCAAGCGGTTCGCCGTGGTCGCGGCGGCAGCGGCTGCCATAACCCTCGGGGTCACCACCTCCGCCAGTGCGTTGACCACCTGGACGGACACGCCGGACTCATGCGGCTTCGCCCAGTTCAAGAGCGACGGGGACAACTTCCGGATCCTCGACGCGTGCAAGGACGGCCGAGGCGTTCGCCTGGAGTGGACGCAGCCGACCAAGGGCCTCGCCAGCACTTCCGACCCAAGGACCTACGTCGACTACACCGGCGGATACAACGGTCTCGATTTCGCGGAAGGCCACCTCGTCAACGAGGACTTCGCCGAGGGTGCCTGCTTCTACTTCCGGGTCGGCCTGGAAGACGGCGGCACGTACGTGTCCGGCACCTACAGCCCCTGGGAACTGGCCTGCGCCTGAGCCTGACCGGACCGGGTGTGCCCGAGGGGTGGGCACACGTCTGACGCGTCCTGAACGGCACGCGGCCCGCGCCGTGCCGTTCAGCCCGGCCCGACCACGGCCGGCCCCGTCCGCCGCGAGAAGACCGTCAACCGCACGACTCCGGTGTCCCGCCCTGGGGGTGCGCCTGTCCCGGACCGTACACAAGGACCCCGTTCCGGCCTACGGTCTGACCCATGTCCGACTCAGGAGCCACCCCACGCCCCCCTGTGCCCCCGGCGCACTCCCCGCTCTTCCGTGCCGAGCAGTTCGTCTGGCTCACCGCGCGCGTACTGGAGCAGCGGCTGTTCGCGTTCCACTTCCTGAACGGCGCCGCCGACCCGGTGGAGGCGGCGCTGGACGCCTATCGCAATGACGACGGCGGCTACGGCCACGCTCTCGAACCCGATCTGCGCGGCCCGGTGAGCCAGCCGCTGCACACCGCCCGCGCGCTGCACGTGCTGGACGCGGTGGGGCGGTGCGGAGGACAGCGGGTGGAGCGCGTGTGCCGTTATCTGACCTCGGTGTCCACCATGGACGGCGCGCTGCCCGCCGTGGACCCCTCTCAGCGCGGCTATCCGGCGGCGCCGTTCGTGCCGATCGTGGACGACCCGCCGAGCGAACTGCTCGCGACCGGGCCCGTGGTGGGGCTGCTGCACCGCAACGAGGTGTGGCACGCGTGGCTGTTCCGGGCCACCGACTTCTGCTGGGAGGCGGTGGAGTCGCTGGAGAAGTCCCACCCCTACGAGGTGGAGGCGGCCGTGGCCTTCCTGGACTCCGTGCCCGACCGCCCGCGCGCGGAGGCGGCCGCCGACCGGCTCGGGCGCCTGGTGCGCGAACAGCGGCTCGCGGCGCTGGAGCCGGACCGTCTCGACGCGTATCCGGTCGCGCCGGGCTACGCCCCGGCCGAGCACCACTTCCCGCACGACTTCGCGCGTACTCCGGACTCGCTCGCGCGCGCGTGGTTCACGGACGAGGAGATGGCCCGCTCCCTGGACTTCCTCGCCGGCGAGCAGGAGGAGGACGGCGGCTGGCCGGTCCGCTGGCGCCAGTGGGCACCGGTACCGGCCCTGGAGGCCCGTCCCGCCGTGACGATCGACGCGCTGCGCACCCTCAGGGCGTACGGCCGCTACGTGGGGTGAAGCCGGCTCCCGTCACCCACCCAGCATCCGCACCCCCGCCGTCACCGCCACGGCCACCGCGACCACCACCAGGAACGGCGCGCGCAGCACCAGGGCGACGGCGGCCGCCGCGACACCGGCCGCGCGCGCGTCCAGGACCAGGGCGTGGCCGTCGGAGAAGGTCTGCTGGGCCGTGAGCGCGGCCAGGAGGGCGACGGGGAGCAGGGCGGCGAGGCGCCGTACCAGGGGCCGTTCCATGGCTCCGGCGGGGACGAGCAGTCCGGCGAGCTTGACGGCGTAACAGCCGACGGCGGTCATGCCGATCGCGATCCAGGTGTTCAACGGTCCTCCTCCGATCCGTCCGGCAGGGGAGCCGGGTCCGGGATGCCGTCGCCGTCCCGGCCGGTGACGCGGCGCTCCGCGAGCAGGGCGAGCGGTGCCGCGAGCGCCGCCACCAGGACCGGTACTCCGGCGGGCAGCACGGGCAGCAGGCCGAGGCCGAGCAGGACCGCGAGGCCCGCGACCGCGCGCTCGGTGGTGGTGCGCAGCATGGGCGCGAGCAGGGCCAGGAAGACGGCGGGTCCGGCCGCGTCCAGGCCCCAGGCGTCGGTGTCGCCGATGGCGCGGGCGCCCAGCGCGCCGAGCAGTGTGGTCAGGTTCCACAGCACGTACAGGCTGAGCCCGGTGACGGTGAAGCCGAGCCGCGCGCCGCGCCGGTCGCGCTGCGCCAGGGTGACGGCGGTGGTCTCGTCGATCACCCACTGCGCGGCGAACGGCCGTACCGCGCGCGAGAGCGACAGCACCTGGGACAGCCGCAGTCCGTAGAACGCGTTGCGCACGCCGAGGAAGAACGCCCCGGCGGCGGCCGTGTACGGGCCGCCTCCGGCGGCGAGCGCCCCCACCAGCGCGAACTGGGAGGCGCCGGTGAACACCAGGAGGCTGAGCGCGCAGGTCTGGAGCAGCCCGAGCCCGCTGCCGGCCGAGGTGACGCCGAAGGCGAATCCGGAGAGCCCCACGGCGACGCCCACCCCGAGTGCGTCCCGTACGACGGCGCTGTCCGGCCGTGCCGCCTCCTGGGCGGCCCTGTCCTCTGGTGCTGTCTGTTGCTGTGCCACGCCCCGGACGTTACGGCCGCTCGCGCGCGCGGGTCTTGTACGTTCTTGCGCCCGCCTTCTCAGCCTCCGGTGCCGCTCGCGGGCCCCTGGTGGCGCTCGCGCCGGTACGCCCCCGGCGGCACCCCCACGATCCGGGTGAAGTGCCGGTTGAGGTGGGGCTGGTCGGTGAAGCCGACGGCGACGGCGGCCTCGGCGGGCGCACTGCCCGCGTCCAGGAGGAGCCGTGCGCGGCGCACGCGGGCGTCGGTCAGCCAGGTGTGCGGCGGCATCCCGTAGGCGGCGCGGAAGGCGCGCAGCAGGGCGAACGGGCTGGTGCCGAGGTCGGCGGCGAGCCGCTCCAGCGTGGGCGGGGCGGCCATCCGCTCCTGGAGCACGGCACGCGCGCGTGCGGCGAGAAAGGCTCCGGCGCTCCGGGGGCGCCGCTCGGGCAGCGGGCCGCCGTTGAGCCGCAGCAGCCTGGTCACGGCGAGGCTCAGCAGGGTGTCGGCGGCCAGCGCGTTGCCCTCGTCGACAGCGCGCAGCACCTGGTGGACCAGGCGGGCGGCGTACGGGTCGTCGAGCACCGGGGTGACGAAGCCCGGGGTGCCCCGGAGGGTGGTCGTCTCGGCGGCGATCCGGGCCACCACCTCGGGCGAGGGGTAGACCGCGCCGTACCGCCAGCCCTCGGGGACGCCGGCCCGGCCGGTGTGCGGGGTGTCCGGGTTGACCAGCGCGAGGGCTCCGGCGCCCGCCGACACGTCGCTGCCGCCGTGCTGGAAGACCTCGACCCCGTCGGCGATGGCCGCGATCACGAAGCTCTCGTGGGTGTGCCGGACGAAGGTCTTGCGGATGTAGCGGGCCCGCAGCAGATCCACGCCGGGCAGTTCATCGGACCGCCAGTGCCGTGCGCGCTCCGTCGAGGACGTCGCCCCCTCCGCCGAGGACGACGCCCCCTCCGTCGAAGACCCTGCCCGCTCCCCTGAAGACATGGGCCCATTCTCCGCCACGCAAGGCCGGTCCGCGCGGCCCGCTTGCGTCCCGTTTGCGCAGGTCAGGCGGATTGTCAGTGGCGGGGTGCAGGATGGATGCATGGTCAGCTCCGCGCCTTCGGCCCTCGACGGCTTCTCCCCCGCGACCCGCGGCTGGTTCACGGGGGCGTTCTCCGCGCCCACCGAGGCCCAGGAAGGCGCCTGGCGGGCCATTCAGGAGGACTCGGACGCGCTGGTGGTCGCCCCGACCGGCTCCGGCAAGACGCTGGCCGCGTTCCTCGCCGCGCTGGACCGGCTGACCTCCACACCGCCCCCGGCCGACCCGAAGAAGCGCTGCCGGGTGCTGTACGTCTCACCGCTGAAGGCCCTCGCGGTCGACGTGGAGCGCAATCTGCGCAGCCCGCTGACCGGCATCCGCCAGGAGTCGGTCCGCCTCGGCCTGCCCGAGCCCGAGGTCAAGGTGGGCATCCGCTCCGGCGACACCCCGCCCGCCGAGCGCCGCGCGCTGACCACGCGCCCGCCGGACATCCTGATCACCACCCCCGAGTCGCTGTTCCTCATGCTGACCTCCGCCGCGCGCGACGCGCTGACCGGCATCGAGACGGTGATCCTGGACGAGGTGCACGCGGTCGCGGGCACCAAGCGCGGCGCGCATCTCGCGCTGACCCTGGAGCGGCTGGACGAGCTGCTGCCCAGGCCCGCCCGCCGCATCGGCCTGTCCGCGACCGTCCGCCCGGTGGACGAGGTGGCCCGGTTCCTCTCTCCCGGCCGCAAGGTGGAGATCGTCCAGCCGGAGTCCGGCAAGGAGTTCGACCTGTCGGTGGTCGTCCCGGTGGAGGACATGGGCGAGCTGGGCGGCTCCCCGGCGGCCGACGGGAGCGAGGGCGCCGAGAAGCCGTCGATCTGGCCCCATGTCGAGGAGCGGATCGCGGACCTGGTGCAGTCCCACCGCTCGACCATCGTGTTCGCCAACTCCCGCCGCCTGGCGGAGCGGCTGTGCAACCGGCTCAACGAGATCGCCTACGAGCGCGCCACCGGCGAGAAGCTCGACGAACACCACGCCCCGGCCCAGCTGATGGGCGGTTCGGGCGCCGCCCAGGGCGCGCCGCCGGTGATCGCCCGCGCGCACCACGGCTCGGTCTCCAAGGAGCAGCGCGCCCTGGTCGAGGAGGACCTGAAGGCGGGCCGGCTGCCCGCCGTGGTCGCCACCTCCAGCCTGGAGCTGGGCATCGACATGGGCGCGGTCGATCTCGTCGTCCAGGTGGAGTCCGCGCCCTCGGTCGCCTCCGGCCTCCAGCGCGTGGGCCGCGCGGGCCACCAGGTCGGCGCGGTCTCCACCGGCGTGGTCTTCCCGAAGTACCGGGGCGACCTGGTGCAGGCCGCGGTGGTCACCGAGCGGATGCGCTCGGGACGCATCGAGTCCCTGAAGGTGCCGTCCAACCCGCTGGACGTGCTCGCCCAGCAGCTCGTCGCCATGACGGCGCTGGACACCTGGCAGTACGACGACCTGCTCGCCATGGTGCGCCGCGCGGCGCCCTTCGCCTCCCTGCCCGAGTCGGCGTTCACGGCCACCCTGGACATGCTCGCGGGGCGCTACCCGTCCGACGCGTTCGCGGAGCTGCGCCCGCGCGTGGTGTGGGACCGCGTGGCTGGCACGATCAGCGGCCGTCCGGGCGCGCAGCGGCTCGCGGTCACCTCCGGCGGCACGATCCCCGACCGCGGCCTGTTCGGCGTGTTCCTCGCCGGGTCCGACCCCAAGAAGGGCGGCGGCCGGGTCGGCGAGCTGGACGAGGAGATGGTCTACGAGTCGCGCGTGGGCGACGTGTTCACGCTGGGCACGAGTTCCTGGCGGATCGAGGACATCACCCGCGACCGGGTGCTGGTCTCCCCCGCGCCCGGGGTGCCGGGCAGACTGCCGTTCTGGAAGGGCGACCAGCTGGGCCGCCCGCTCGAACTGGGCCGCGCGGTGGGCGCGTTCCTGCGCGAGGTCGGCTCGCTGTCCAAGGAGGACGCCCGGCTGCGCCTGCTCACGGCGGGCCTGGACGCCTGGGCGGCGGACAACGTGCTGTCCTACCTGGACGAACAGCGAGAAGCCTGCGGCCATGTCCCCGACGACCGCACGATCGTGGTCGAGCGCTTCCGTGACGAACTCGGTGACTGGCGCGTCGTCATCCACTCCCCCTTCGGCGCCCAGGTGCACGCCCCCTGGGCGCTCGCGCTGGGCGCCCGCCTGTCCGAGCGGTACGGCATGGACGCCCAGGTCATGCACGCCGACGACGGCATCGTGCTGCGGCTGCCCGACGCCGACCTGATGGGCCTCGACCTCCTCGACCACGAACCCGTGCGCACGGGAACGGAGTTCGACAGCGAGCAGGCTCCGGTCGGCGCGGCGGACGTCGCCTTCGACAAGGCCGAGGTGGACCGGATCGTCACCGAACAAGTGGGCAGTTCCGCGCTGTTCGCCTCCCGGTTCCGCGAGTGCGCCGCCCGCGCGCTGCTGTTGCCGCGCCGCAACCCCGGCAAGCGCACCCCGCTGTGGCAGCAGCGCCAGCGCGCGGCCCAACTCCTTGAGGTGGCGAGCGAGTTCGGCTCATTCCCGATCGTCCTGGAGGCGATCCGCGAATGCCTCCAGGATGTGTTCGACGTGCCGGGCCTGGTCGAGCTGATGGGCGACCTGGAGTCCCGCAAGGTCCGCATGGTCGAGGTCACCACCCCCGAACCGTCCCCGTTCGCCCGCTCCCTGCTGTTCGGCTACGTCGCCCAGTTCCTGTACGAGGGCGACTCCCCGCTCGCCGAACGCAGGGCCGCCGCGCTCTCCCTGGACTCCCGGCTGCTGTCCGAGCTGCTCGGCCAGGCGGAGCTGCGCGAACTGCTCGACGCGGACGTGCTCACGGAGCTGGAGCGCGAACTCCAGTGGCTCACCGAGGACCGCCGGATCAAGGACGTCGAGGGCGTCGCGGACCGGCTGCGCCTCCTCGGCCCGCTGACCGACGAGGAGTTGGCGGAGCGCGGCGCCGAACCGCAGTGGGCGCCGGAGCTGGCCGCCACCCGTCGCGCCATCAAGGTCCGTATCGCGGGCCGGGAGCACTGGGCGGCCGTCGAGGACGCGGGCCGGCTGCGCGACGCGCTCGGCACCGCCCTGCCGGTCGGGGTCCCCGAGGCCTTCACCGAACCGGTCAAGGACCCACTGGGCGACCTCCTCGCGCGGTACGCGCGCACCCACGGCCCGTTCACCTCCACCAGCGCGGCCGCGCGCTTCGGTCTGGGCGTGGCGGTCACCGAGGGCGCCCTCCAGCGGCTCGCCGCGAGCAGCCGTGTCGTACAGGGCGAGTTCCATCCGGCGGGCATCGGCCAGGAGTGGTGCGACGCGACGGTACTGCGGCGGCTGCGCCGTCGTTCGCTGGCCGCGCTGCGGCACGAGCTGGAGCCGGTCCCGCCGCCCGCGCTCGCGCAGTTCCTGCCGCAGTGGCAGCACATCGGCAAGGGCCACGCCCTGCGCGGCATCGACGGACTGGTGCGCGCCGTAGAGCAGTTGCAGGGCGCGCCCGTACCCGCGTCCGCCCTGGAGAAGCTGATCCTGCCGTCCCGCGTGGCGGACTACAGCCCCGCGATGCTCGACGAACTCACCGCCGCCGGAGAGATCGTGTGGGCCGGAGCGGGCGCGCTGCCCGGCAAGGACGGCTGGGTCTCGCTCTACCTCGCGGACACGGCCCCGCTGCTCCTGCCCCCGCCGCCCCCGCTGGAGCTGACCCCGCTCCACCAGTCGGTGCTCGACGCCCTCTCGGGCGGCTACGGCCTGTTCTTCCGGCAGATCGCCGACCAGGTCCGCGCCACCACGCACCCCACGGCGAGCGACGCCCACCTGGCCGACGCCCTCTGGGACCTGGCCTGGGCTGGCCGTCTCACCAACGACACGCTGGCGCCCATGCGTTCGCTGCTCGGCTCGGGTCGTACGGCCGGTTCGACAGCTCACCGCGCCAAGCGCAACATCCCGCGCGGGCGGTACGGCTCCCTGACGGCGGCCGCGCGCGCGGCTTCCCGTACGGGCCCGCCGACCGTCGGAGGCCGCTGGTCCCTGCTGCCCGCGCCCGAGCAGGACACCACCGTGCGCGCCCACGCACGCGCCCGCGCCCTGCTCGACCGGCACGGCGTGGTGACCCGGGGCGCGGTCGCGGCGGAGGGCGTGGAGGGCGGCTTCTCCGCGGTGTACCGGGTGCTGTCCGCCTTCGAGGAGAGCGGTCAGGCCCGGCGCGGTTACGTGGTCGAAGGCCTGGGCGCCGCGCAGTTCGCGATGGACGGCGCGGTCGACCGGCTCCGCGCGGTGTCCAACGCGCGCGATCGCGGGGAGGCCCTGCCCGCGCCCGCCACCACGCCGGACGGCTTCGCGCCGTCCGACGGCACCCCGCCGTTCCCGGGCGCCCTCGGCCAGGCCGGCCCGGACGGCGACTTCGCGTGGCCCCCGCAGGCCGACGGCACCGCACCGGACGCGTACGCCCCGGCCGCCCCCTTCGCGGGCGCGGGCTACGGCGGTCCCCGGGGCGGCTCCCCCGCGTCCCCGTCCGGCCCCGCCGCGAACCGCGCGAGCACGCATCACACGTATGCGAGCCGCCGGGGCCGTACCCCCGACTCCCGCGCGGTGGTCCTGGCCGCCGCCGACCCCGCCAACGCGTACGGCGCCGCGCTCCCGTGGCCCGACTCGCCGACCGGTGCCGGGCACAAGCCGGGGCGCAAGGCGGGTGCGCTGGTCGTCCTGGTGGACGGCGAGCTGACGCTGTACATGGAGCGCGGCGGCAAGACCCTGCTGGCCTGGCCGTCCACCCCGGACGGCGCCGAGACCGACGACCCGCGCCTGCGCGCGGCGGCCGAGACCCTGGCTACGGCGGCCCGCGCGGGTTCCCTCGGCACCGTCACGGTGGAGCGGATCAACGGCTCCCCGGCCCTGACCTCGCCCATAGGCACCCTCCTGGAGAACGCGGGCTTCATCGCGACCCCGCGCGGCCTGCGGCTCAGAACCTGAGCACGGGGGCACCGTCGAGAGCACGCCCGAGTGACCGAAGTCGCACCGCGCCCCGCCGTGGCACGCTGGAGCCATGCCCGAAGGTGACACGGTCTGGCAGGCCGCGAAACGGCTGCACGACGCGCTCGCGGGCCGGGTGCTGACCCGCGGCGACTTCCGGGTGCCGAGGTACGCGACGCTCGACCTCACCGGCCGCCGGGTCCTGAGCACCGCCCCGCGCGGCAAGCACCTGCTCACCCGCTTCGAGGGCGGGCTGACCCTGCACACGCATCTGCGCATGGAGGGCGCGTGGAAGGTGTACGGCCCCGGTGAGCGCTGGCGCGGTGGTCCCGGGCACCAGATTCGCGCGATCCTGGGCGCGGACGACCGTACGGCCGTCGGCTACCGCCTCCAGGTGCTGGAATTCCTGCGCACCACCGACGAGGAACGTGTCGTGGGCCACCTCGGCCCGGACCTGCTCGGCCCCGACTGGAACCCGGGAATCGCCCTCGCCAACCTCCGGAGGGAACCCGACCGCCCGCTCGGCGAGGCCCTGCTCGACCAGCGCAACCTGGCCGGCATCGGCAACATCTACAAGAGCGAGCTGTGCTTCCTGCTCGGTGTGACCCCCTGGCTGCCGGTCGGCGCGCTGCCGGAGGACCGCGCCGCCCAGCTGCCGGCCGTCGCCCAGCGGCTCCTGGAGATCAACCGCGACCGCCCGGTCCGCCAGACGACGGGCCTGCACCGGCAGGACCTCTTCGTGTACGGCCGCGCACCCCGCCCCTGCCTGCGCTGCGGCACCTCGGTCCGGGTGGCCGACCAGGGCGACGGCTCCCAGGAGCGCCCCACCTACTGGTGCCCCACCTGCCAGCCGGGCCCCGCACCGGCCCCCGGCTCACCCCAGCGCTGGCGCGACCGGCAGCCCCGCCGGTCCTGACCGGGAGCACCCATTCCGCCCGCGCGTCTCCCCGGCCTCGGCCCCCTCCCTCCACGGGCAGCCCCGAAGCAGACACCCCGGAGAACAGACGGCCCCGCAGCCGCCCCCGGCCCGACTCACCCCAGCGCCAGCGCCAGGCCAGCAGGACCGCAGCCCCGCCCGCCCTGACCGAAACACTCACCCCGCGCGCCCCTCCCCCGCCCCGGTCTCCCGCTCCACAGACGCCCCCGCAACAGACGCCCCCGGACCACCCGGCCCCGAGGCACCCGGCACCGCGACATCCGCCCCCGCCCCGGCCCCCCGCTCCACGGACGGCATCGCGACAGCCGCCCCGGGCCCCGCCGGCGCGCCCGGCGCCGAAGCAGGCGGCACCCCGACGCCCGCCCCAGGACCGCCCGGCACCGCAAGAGACGGCCCCACCGCAGACGACACCGAAACAGGCGGCCCGGAAGCAGCCGCCCCGCAGACACCCGCCTCGGGCATCCCCGAAACCACCCCGCTCCCGCCCCCGCTCCCCCGCCAAGCCTCCCGCCACCGCCCCGGCCCCACGGCCCCCGCCGCCCGCTCCCTGGCCACACAGTGCACCGGCAGGACCCCCAGCCCCCACCCGCCGAGCACCACGGAGCCCTCCAGGACACCCGCGCCGTCCCCGAAGGCCAGCCGCAGGGCCGCCCACCACCACACCGCGCCCAGCCCGAGAACAGCCCCCCAGCGCATCACACGCACCATGGCCCGCCACCTCCAGCCGGACGCTAGACCGCCGCCTGTCCCGCGAGGAAGGCGCACCGAGGGCTCACCGGAGCAGGGCCGGGAGCCACGCTCCCCGCCCGTGCCCTGCATTCGCCTACGCCTGGGAGTTCTCCGCCTGCCACATCCAATGGTGCTTTTCGAGATCGCCGGTGATCCCGATGAGGAGGTCCTCGGTCACCGGGTCCGCGTCACCGGTCGCGTGCACCCGTTCACGCATACGGGTGATGACGGAGCCGAGGGCGTCGACCATCGCACCGACCGCGTCCGTGTCCCTGATCCAGCCGGCGGGCGGGGACTCGATGCCGCTGCCGGAGGCCACGGAGGCCGCCCGCCCGTCCGGCGGGACACCGAGCGCGGAGGCCCTCTCGGCCACCGTGTCGGAGTGGGCGCGCGCGGAGGCGACCACGTCGTCCAGCTGGAGGTGTATGGAGCGGAAGCGCGGTCCGACGACGTTCCAGTGGATCTGCTTGGCGACCAGCGAGAGGTCCACCAGATCGACGAGCGCGCCCTGCAGGGCGTCGGAGACGGTCTTCAGCGCGTCTTCGGGCAGCGGGCTCTTCACCACGTACATCGCCGTTCCTCCGGGGTTCTCGGGCAGCCGCCAGCGGCCTGCCTCCATCGGCCTGCCTCCACCATGACCGGCCCCGCCGACCCCGGCAAACGGTGGACTCCCGGGACGCAAGCCGCCACGCCGGGCCCCGGCCCAGGCCCCGCCGATCGGAGGAGTGCGGGCGCACACCCCCGGAAAGTCGGCGCACGCGAACAGGCACGGACATGCGAAAGCCCCGGCCGGGCCTCACCAGGATCTCCCTGGGAAGCCCAGCCGGGGCTTCACACGTTCGGGGCTGTCAGGCCGCGCGCGCAACCCTCACGCGGCGACCACGTCGACCGCCTCGGCCGGTGCCTTGATGGTCACCCGTTCCGGTGGCACACCGGTCACCGAGACGGAACCCAGCATCGGACGGACCGGCGCCGGGACGGCGTCGGTGACCGCGGCGGACTGGGCGAGCTCGGCGAGCGCGAGCTCGTCGCTCACTTCCCGCATGAGCTCCGACATCCGTACGTCCAGCGCGTCGCAGATGGCGGAGAGCAGTTCGGAGGATGCCTCCTTCTGCCCCCGCTCCACCTCGGAGAGATAGCCGAGTGAGACTCGGGCGGACGAGGAGACTTCGCGCAGAGTACGGCCCTGGCGCTGGCGCTGCCGACGCAGCACGTCACCCAGCAGGCGACGGAGCAGAATCATCGGTGGCTCCCTCCTCGGACCGCGTAGCCGCATCCTTCTCGCCCCACCGTACCGCCTCGCGCCGCGGCCGTGCGGGGAGCGATGTCGTGTTCACTCAGGGCTGCAAACATCAAAACCCCCCGTTCCGTTCCGTATCCTGTGCCCGCTCATTTCCGGTCTGTTCGCCCGCAAGCTCCCGTAGAAGCAGGGCGAGTACGCTCCGTACACTCTCCCTACGAATTTCCGCACGGCTGCCGTTCAACCGCAGGGCCTCCACTTTTCCGCCGGGGGCGGAATCAGGGCTTTTTCCGGCCGGTCCGGCGACGGCGACGAAGACCGTTCCCACCGGGTTCCCGTCCTGCGGATCGGGGCCGGCGACGCCCGTGGTGGCGATGCCCCAGTCGGCCCCGAGGGCCTGGCGCACCCCTGCGGCCATCTGGGCCGCGACCTGCGGGTCCACCGCACCGCGCCGCTCGAGGAGAGCGGCGTCGACACCGAGGAGCCGGTGCTTCAGCTCGGTGGCGTAAGCGGTGACCGAACCACGGAAGACCCGGGACGCCCCCGGTACCGCCGTGATCTCAGCGGCGACCAGGCCACCGGTCAGCGACTCGGCGACGGCGAGCGTCTCTCCGCTCACCGTCAGTAGCCGGACCAGTTGGGTGGCCGTGGTCGTCACGCTTCCTGTTCCTCCAACGCCGCCGCGCGCTCCGCGATTCCCCGGCGGCGCAGCACGATGGCCTGTCTCACATAGTCGGCCCCGGTGACCACGGTGAGGATCACCGCGGCGGCCATCACCCAGAACCTGAGGGTGGCCAGCCAGCCGGTCAGCGCGAGCACGTACATGCCGACGGCGATGCCCTGGGTGAGCGTCTTGAGCTTGCCGCCCCGGCTGGCCGGGATCACCCCGTACCGGATGACCACGAAACGCAGCAGCGTGATGCCGAGTTCCCGGCCGAGGATGACCGCCGTCACCCACCAGGGCAGGTCACCGAGCGAGGACAGGCAGATGAGCGCCGCGCCCATGATCGCCTTGTCCGCTATCGGATCGGCGATCTTCCCGAAGTCGGTGACCAGGTTGTACGTGCGGGCCAGATGCCCGTCGAACAGATCGGTGATCATGGCGACGGCGAAGGCCGCCCAGGCGAACGAACGCCAGGCCGGGTCGTAGCCGCCGTCCTCCAGCATCAGGACCACGAAGGCGGGCACCAGGACCAGCCGGAGCATGGTCAGCAGATTGGCGACGTTCCAGACGCTGGCCTGGTTGACGGCGGCGGCCGCGAGCTTGCCGCCGCGCAGGGGCCGCGCGTCCGGTGCGAGGGCGGGGCCGGAGACCTCCGGAACACCGTCGGCGGCCCGCTCCGAGGCGCTGCGCGCGCCCGGGGAGCCACCCGAGGCGGATGCCGGGACTCCGGTCATCTGGCCGCCTCCTCGCTACACACCGACGAGCCCGGAAGCGGCTCGGCCACCAGGTCGACACCCTCCGTGCCGACCACCTTGGCCTCGACGATACGTCCGACGCTCAGGCCCTCGCCGCTCGTGAGCAGCACCTGGCCGTCGGTCTCGGGCGCCTGGTGCGCGCCTCGGCCGTAGGTGCCGTCCTCGCCGTCGACGGACTCCACGAGGACGTGCACGGTCTCCCCGAGGCGCTCCTCGGCGCGCTGCGAGACCAGTTCCTCGGCGAGCCGCGAGACGCGGGCGAGGCGCTCGGCCACCACGTCCTCGTCGAGCTTGCCCTCGTAGGTCGCGGCCTCGGTGCCGTCCTCGTCGGAGTAGCCGAAGACGCCGATGGCGTCCAGGCGGGCGCCGGTCAGGAAGCGCTCCAGCTCGGCCAGGTCGGACTCGCTCTCGCCGGGGAAGCCGACGATGAAGTTGGAGCGCACACCGGCCTGGGGTGCCTTGGACCGGATGGTGTCCAGCAGCTCCAGGAAGCGGTCGGTGTCGCCGAAGCGGCGCATGGAGCGCAGCACGTTCGGCGCGGAGTGCTGGAAGGAGAGGTCGAAGTACGGGACGACCTTCGGGGTGGAGGTCAGCACGTCGATCAGACCGGGCCGCATCTCGGCCGGCTGGAGGTAGCTGACGCGCACCCGCTCGATGCCGTCCACGTCCGCCAGCTCGGGCAGCAGGGACTCGAGCAGGCGGATGTCGCCCAGGTCCTTGCCGTAGGAGGTGTTGTTCTCGGAGACGAGCATGATCTCCTTGACGCCCTGCTCGGCCAGCCAGCGCGTCTCGTTGAGGACGTCGCTGGGGCGGCGGGAGATGAAGGAGCCCCGGAAGGACGGGATGGCGCAGAAGGAGCAGCGCCGGTCGCAGCCGGAGGCGAGCTTGACCGAGGCGACCGGGGAGCCGTCCAGGCGGCGGCGCAGGGGCGCGCGCGGGCCGGAGGAGGGCGCGAGGCCCTCGGGGAGGTCGACGGGGCCGTGGCCGGGCAGGGCGACGGAGGCGGCGGATTCCTGGCGCTCGGCCGGGCTGATCGGCAGCAGTTTGCGGCGGTCGCGCGGGGTGTGGGCGGCGTGGATGCCGCCGGACAGGATGGTCTGCAGCCGGTCGGAGATGTCGGAGTAGTCGTCGAAGCCGAGCACGCCGTCGGCCTCGGGCAGCGCCTCGGCCAGCTCCTTGCCGTACCGCTCGGCCATGCAGCCCACGGCCACGACGGCCTGGGTTCTGCCGTGGTCCTTGAGGTCGTTGGCCTCCAGGAGGGCGTCGACGGAGTCCTTCTTGGCGGCTTCGACGAATCCGCAGGTGTTGACGACGGCGACGTCCGCGTCCGCGGCGTCCTCGACGAGCTGCCAGCCGTCCGCCTCCAAGCGGCCTGCGAGCTCCTCCGAGTCCACCTCGTTACGGGCGCAGCCGAGAGTGACGAGTGCGACGGTACGGCGTTCAGGCATGGGCTCAAGACTACTTTGTCTGACCGGCACCCTATGTCGACGGGGTTGGCCGCACCCGGCCAACCCCGTCGGAACACCGCTCACCCCGAGGTCGCCCCCAGGTCACCCCGGTAGGTCAGCCCACCTCGGGGTCGCCCTTGGTGTAGGTCAGACGCTCCACGGCACCCGGCCGGAAGTCGTCGTCGATCTTCTTGCCGTTGACGTAGAGCTGGATCGCCCCGGCGTCGCCGAGGATGAGGTTGATCTTGGAGCTGTCCTGGAAGGTCTTGGACTGGCCCTTGTCGAGCAGCCCGTCGAAGAGCATCCGGCCGTTGTGGTCCTTGGCGGAGATCCAGCTGCGCCCGTTGGCCGCGCTGACCTGGACCGTCACCTTGTCCTGCGGGGCGGCGGCGATGGCGCTGTCGGACGGGTCGGACTTCGGCGTGACGGGCTTGGCCGTGGTCGGCGTGGCGGACGGGGACTTGGTGACGGTGGGCGAGGGGCTGCCGTCGGCGGCCTGCGTGTCGGCACCGCCGCCGTCGCCGCCCTTGACGGCGGTGAAGCCGACGAAACCGATCACGACGACGATCGCGGCGACCATGGCGGCCGTCCAGTTGGGCCCCCGCCGTTCGGGTCGGATGCGTTCGGCCTCGAACAGCGGCGCGGCCGGGGTGGGCGCGGGCCGGCCGCCATGGTCGGCGTCGAACTGCGCGACCAGCGGCGCGGGGTCGAGGTGCACGGCGCGGGCGAGTGTGCGAATGTGCCCACGGGCGTACACGTCGCCGCCACAGGGCGCGAAATCGTCGGCTTCTATGGCGTGCACGATGGCGAGACGGACGCGCGTGGCGTTGCTGACGTCGCTGACCGTCAGACCGGCGGCGAGGCGCGCCTGCTTGAGGGCATGGCCGACGGAAGGACGCTTTTCGTCGGGTACGTCGTGGAACGGACGCTCGTCTTCGGGGGAGTTGCTGCCGATGGACACGGGGGCGCCTTTCGAGCGTGTGAGCCACCTGTGCTGGAGGTTCAGTCTAGGCGGGGTACGAAAGGGTGGGGCAAGCGGGCGACGGGACTTTGTACGCCATCGGAATGGCCGGTCAGTCCGACGGCGGGACGGGGGAATCGGCTTCCGAAGGAAACCTCTACCCCGCATCTCGCTCAACTTGACGTACTGCGAAGGGAAACGGTTGCCCGCCGAGATCTAACGGGTGGATCACGGCGATGCGGCCACCCGGCGCAACACCGACACGCCGGGTGGCCCGCTCTCCTTCAGCGTGTTAGAGCCCGCTTCGCGACAGGCTCTAGCCGTCAGACTCCCCCCGGATGACCGCGAGCACTCCGTCCAGTTCGTCAGGCTTCACGAGAACGTCACGCGCCTTCGAACCCTCGCTCGGGCCCACGATGTTCCGGGACTCCATGAGGTCCATCAGCCGGCCCGCCTTGGCGAAGCCCACGCGCAGCTTGCGCTGGAGCATCGAGGTGGAGCCGAACTGCGTGGAGACCACCAGCTCGGCCGCCTGGCACAGCAGGTCGAGGTCGTCGCCGATGTCCTCGTCGATCTCCTTCTTCTGCTTGGTGCCCACGGTGACGTCGTCCCGGAAGACCGGCGCCATCTGGTCCTTGCAGTGCTGGACGACGACCGCCACCTCCTCCTCCGTGACGAACGCGCCCTGCATACGGGTCGGCTTGTTGGCGCCCATGGGCAGGAAGAGGCCGTCGCCCTTGCCGATGAGCTTCTCGGCGCCGGGCTGGTCGAGGATGACGCGGGAGTCGGCCAGCGAGGAGGTCGCGAAGGCCAGCCGGGAGGGCACGTTGGCCTTGATGAGACCGGTGACCACGTCCACGGAGGGCCGCTGGGTGGCGAGCACCAGGTGGATGCCGGCCGCGCGGGCGAGCTGCGTGATACGCACGATGGAGTCCTCGACATCGCGGGGAGCGACCATCATCAGGTCGGCCAGCTCGTCCACGATCACCAGCAGATACGGGTACGGCTGCAGCTCGCGCTCGCTGCCGGGCGGCGACGTGACCTTGCCCTCGCGCACCGCGCGGTTGAAGTCGTCGATGTGCCGGTAGCCGTAGGCGGCGAGGTCGTCGTAGCGCAGGTCCATCTCGCGCACGACCCACTGCAGGGCCTCGGCGGCCCGCTTGGGGTTGGTGATGATGGGCGTGATCAGGTGCGGGATGCCCTCGTAGGCGGTCAGCTCCACGCGCTTGGGGTCGACCAGGATCATCCGCACGTCCTCGGGGGTCGCGCGCATCATGATGGAGGTGATCAGGCAGTTGATGCAGGACGACTTGCCGGAACCGGTGGCACCGGCGACCAGCATGTGCGGCATCTTGGCCAGCGAGTGCATGACGTACCCGCCCTCGACGTCCTTGCCGAAGGCGACCAGCATCGGGTCGTCGTCCTCTGCGGACTGCGCGAGGCGCAGCACGTCGCCGAGGTTGACCATCTCCCGGTCGGTGTTGGGGATCTCGATGCCGACCGCCGACTTGCCGGGGATCGGGCTGATGATCCGCACGTCCGGGCTGGCGACGGCGTACGCGATGTTCTTGGTGAGCGCGGTGATCCGCTCGACCTTCACGGCGGGACCGAGCTGGACCTCGTAGCGGGTGACCGTCGGGCCCCGGGTGAAGCCGGTGACGTCGGCGTCCACCTTGAACTCGCTGAACACCGTGCGCAGCGAGGCCACGATCGCGTCGTTGGCCGCGCTGCGCGACTTGCCGGGGCCGCCGCGGGTGAGCAGGTCGAGCGAGGGCAGCGCGTAGGTGATGTCCCCGGAGAGCTGGAGCTGTTCGGCGCGCGCGGGCATCTCGCGGGGCGCGGGCGGCGGGGACGACTTGGTGAGGTCGGGGACGCTGCCGGAGTCCGACGGGACACCACCGGAGCCCGAGGGGGTGTCCCGCCGCGGCCGGGCGCCCGGCACCGGGGACGGCGCCGGCACCGGTGTCGTCTCCTCGCGGTCGCCCACGCTCACGCCCTGGGTGAGGTCGGCGACCACCGGGGAGGGCGGCATCCCGTGCAGCACGGCCCCGTCGAGCGCGGCGGCCGCGGCGGCGGCCACGTCGACCGCGTCCATCGGCCGCTTCGGGTCGGGCTGGGGCACGGCGGAGCGCCGGGGGCGGCCCCGGCGGCGCGCGAGGGCGTCCTCCTCGGCGCTGTCCGGGCCGTGGCCCTCCGGGGCGCCCCGGCGCGTCCGGGGGCGCCCGGGAGCGCTTTCGCGCCACTCCTCGTCGTACTCCGCGAACTCGTCGTCCACGAGGCCGTCGGCCGCCGGGTCGTGCACCACGCCCAGGCGCACGCCGAGCGCGCGCAGGCGCTGCGGAATGGCGTTGACCGGGGTGGCGGTGACGACGAGCAGCCCGAACAGGGTCAGCAGCACCAGCAGCGGTACGGCGAGCACCGCGGTCATGGTGTAGGTCAGCGGGGTGGCGGCGGCCCAGCCGATGAGGCCGCCCGCGTCTCTTATGGCCCGCATCCCGTCGCTGCGGGCGGGCGAGCCGCAGGCGATGTGGACCTGGCCGAGGACGCCGATGACGAGCGCGGACAGGCCGATCACGATCCGCCCGTTGGCCTCGGGCTGCTCCGGGTGCCGGATGAACCGTACGGCCATCACCGCGAGCAGGACCGGCACCAGCAGGTCGAGCCGGCCGAAGGCGCCGGTGACCAGGATCTCCACCAGGTCGCCGACCGGGCCGCGCAGGTCGGCCCAGGTCCCGGCGGCCACGATCAGCGCGAGGGCGAACAGCAGGAGCGCCACGCCGTCCTTGCGGTGGGCCGGGTCCAGGTTCTTCGCGCCCTGCCCTATGCCGCGGAAGACGGCGCCGACCGCGTGCGCGAGACCCAGCCAGAGGGCGCGCACGAGCCGGTACACGCCCCCGGTGGGGCTGGGTGCGGGCTTCGCCGGCGCGGGCCTGCGCGCGGGGGCCTTCTTGGCGGCCGTCTTCTTGGCCGGGGCCTTCTTCGCGGGGGCCTTCCCCGCCGGAGCCTTCGCGGGAGCGGCCGCCTTTCTGGCGGGCTGCTTCTTGGCTGCGGAGGGACGTGAGGCCATGGGTGTGAGGTTACCGGTGAGAACTGCGGCGGACACGTGTGCCCAGAGCTTCACCCGTTCGTGTCGCCCTTGCCGGGGCACGGAACTGACGCGCCCTCACGGACGCCCGCTCCGGGCGGGCGCCGGTTCCGGCACGTCAGTTCTGCGGGGGCAGCGGCGCGTTCCCGCCGTCCGCGCCCGGCTCCAGCGCGTCCAGCGCGCGCCGCAGCCCCGTGAGCTTGCGCTCCAGATGGGCGGCCGTGGCGACCGCCGCCGCGTCCGCCGACTCCTCGTCCAGCTGCTTGGAGAGCGCCTCGGCCTGCTCCTCGACGGCCGCGAGCCGCGCGGACAGCTCCGCGAGCAGCCCGGCGGGCTCCTTGCCGCCGACCGCGTTCTTGCCGCCGCCCTCCAACTGGAGCCGCAGCAGCGCCGCCTGCTCGCGCAGTTGGCAGTTCTTCATGTACAGCTCGACGAACACCGACACCTTGGCGCGCAGCACCCAGGGGTCGAACGGCTTGGAGATGTAGTCCACCGCGCCCGCCGCGTACCCCCGGAAGGTGTGGTGGGGGCCGTGGTTGATCGCGGTCAGGAAGATGATCGGGATGTCCCGTGTCCGCTCCCGCCGCTTGATGTGCGCGGCGGTCTCGAAGCCGTCCATGCCCGGCATCTGGACATCCAGCAGAATGACCGCGAAATCGTCCGTGAGCAGTGCTTTGAGCGCTTCCTCCCCGGACGATGCCCGCACCAGCGTCTGATCGAGCGCCGAGAGGATGGCCTCCAGCGCCAGCAGATTCTCCGGCCGGTCATCGACCAGGAGGATCTTGGCCTTCTGCACCATGGCCCGCCCTCCTCGCCCCGGCGGTACACCGGGCGCCGCCCCAGGGGACGACTCCCTTACGCCGCCCGTCCTTGTGCCGGTCATCGTAGCCGCACCCCGCCCGTCGCCACACCCTGTCACCGTGATGTCACTGTGCACGAAGCGGAAACGCGGGCCGGGCCCGGAACGTTCCCGGAATCCGGGATTCCGACACCTGCCGGGGAGGTGAGTTCTCGGTCACATCCCCTCCTGTCACACCGTCACCGGGGCGCGCGGCACCGCCACTACGCCCCGGCCGCCGAAATCGCCCGCCTCAGCCGCCGTCCGGCTCCGGCCGCATCCACTGTCGCATGACGCCCAGCAGATGGTCGGGGTCGACCGGCTTGGTGACGTAGTCCGAGGCGCCCGACTGCAGCGCCTTCTCCCGGTCGCCCTTCATGGCCTTGGCCGTCAGCGCGATGATGGGCAGCCCCGCGAACTGCGGCATCCTGCGGATCGCCGTGGTGGTCGCGTAGCCGTCCATCTCCGGCATCATGATGTCCATCAGCACGACCACCACGTCGTCGTGCTGCTCGAGCACCTCGATGCCTTCCCGGCCGTTCTCGGCGTACAGCACCGCCAGTCCGTGCTGCTCCAGCACGCTGGTCAGCGCGAACACGTTGCGCACGTCGTCGTCGACGATCAAGACCTTCTCACCGCCGAACCGTACGGCGCTCTCCGGCCGCACCTCGTCCTCCTGCTGCTCCGCGGGGGTCTGCGCGAGTTCGAGCCGGGGTTCGGGCGCCGAGGAGCGCCGGCGCCGCCGGAAGAGCGCGGCGGGGCCGTTCTGCGTCTCCCGGTACGACTTCACCTCGGCCGGGGTCTCCGTCTCCACCGCCGACAGCTCCGAGGACAGCCGCGCCTCGGAGGCGGCGACCAGCTCTCCGGCCTCCAGCTGAGGCACGGACTGCTGGTAATAGCCCTGCGGCGGCAGCCCGTTGAGGTGCAGCGGCAGATACAGCGTGAACGTCGAGCCGCGGCCCGGCTCGCTCTGCGCGTGGATCTCACCGCCGAGCAGCTGGGCGATCTCGCGGGAGATCGACAGACCGAGCCCGGTGCCGCCGTACTTGCGGCTGGTCGTGCCGTCGGCCTGCTTGAACGCCTCGAAGATCACCCGCATCTTGCTCGCGGCGATCCCGATGCCGGTGTCGGTCACCGAGAACGCGATCAGCGGGGCGTCCGGATCGGTCAGCGACCCCGCCTCCAGCAACTGCTCCCGGATGGACTGCGGTACGTCCGCCCCGGCGGGCCGGATCACCAGCTCCACCGAGCCCGAGTCGGTGAACTTCACCGCGTTGGACAGCAGGTTGCGCAGCACCTGGAGCAGGCGCTGCTCGTCGGTGTGCAGGGTCGCGGGCAGCTCCGGGGAGACCCGCACGGACAGATCCAGGCCCTTCTCCGCCGTCAGCGGGCGGAAGGTCGCCTCCACGTAGTCCACGAGCTGGACGAGGGCGATCCGCGTCGGCGAGACGTCCATCTTGCCCGCCTCGACCTTCGACAGATCGAGGATGTCGTTGATCAGCTGGAGCAGGTCGGAGCCCGCGCCGTGGATGGTCTCGGCGAACTCCACCTGCTTCGGGGAGAGATTGCTCTCCGCGTTGTCGGCGAGCAACTTGGCCAGGATCAGCAGGGAGTTGAGCGGAGTACGCAGCTCGTGCGACATGTTGGCGAGGAACTCGCTCTTGTACCGCATCGACACCGCGAGCTGCTCGGCCCGCTCCTCCAGCACCTGCCGCGCCTCCTCGATCTCGGTGTTCTTCACCTCGATGTCGCGGTTCTGCTGGGCCAACAGCTCGGCCTTCTCCTCCAGTTCGGCGTTGGACGACTGAAGCGCCTTCTGCCGGTTCTCCAACTCTTCCGATCGTTCGCGCAGTTGCTCGGTCAGCTCCTGCGACTGCGCCAGCAGCTGCTCGGTCTTGGTGTTGACCGAGATGGTGTTGACGCTGGTCGCGATCATCTCCGCGATCTGGTTGAGGAAGTCCCGCTGGATGTGCGTGAACTTGGTGAACGACGCCAGCTCGATCACGCCGAGCACCTTGCCCTCGAAGACCACCGGCAGCACGATCAGCTGCGCGGGCCGCGCCTCCCCGAGCCCCGAGGTGATCTTGAGGTAGCCGGCCGGAGGCTCCACGAGCAGCGTGTGCTTCTCCTGCGCCACCGCGCCGATCAGCCCCTCACCGGGCCGGAACGACGTCGGCATCGCCCCCTTGCTGCAGCCGTACGAGCCCAGCAGCCGCAGCTCGTACTCGTCCTCGGAGTCGCCGCCGACGTCCTGCCCGTCCACCAGGGGCATCGCCAGGAAGAACGCGCCGTGCTGCGCGGAGACCACCGGCGTCAGCTCGCTCATGATGAGCGAGGCCACGTCCTTCAGATCGCGGCGCCCCTGCATGAGCGCGGAGATCCGGGCCAGGTTGCCCTTGAGCCAGTCCTGTTCGTTGTTGACGATCGTGGTGTCGCGCAGATTGGCGATCATCTTGTTGATGGAGTCCTGGAGCTCCTGGATCTCGCCGGAGGCGTCCACGTCGATCTTCAGGTTCAGGTCGCCGCGCGTCACCGCGGTCGCCACCTTGGCGATCGCGCGCACCTGCCGGGTCAGGTTCCCGGCCATCTCGTTCACGGACTCCGTCAGGTCCCGCCAGGTGCCGTCCACGTCCCGCACCCGCGCCTGGCCGCCGAGGATGCCCTCGGTGCCCACCTCGCGCGCCACGCGGGTGACCTCCTGGGCGAACGACGACAGCTGGTCCACCATCGTGTTGATCGTCGTCTTCAGCTCCAGGATCTCGCCCCGGGCGTCGATATCGATCTTCTTCGTCAGGTCACCCTTGGCGATGGCCGTGGTCACCATGGCGATGTTGCGCACCTGACCGGTCAGGTTGGACGCCATGCCGTTCACCGACTCGGTGAGGTCCTTCCACGTGCCGGCCACACCGGGAACGTGCGCCTGACCGCCCAGGATGCCGTCCGTACCCACCTCGCGGGCCACCTTGGTCACCTGGTCCGCGAACGAACTCAGCGTCTTCACCATGATGTTGATGGTGTCCGCGAGCTGCGCCACCTCGCCGCGCGCCTCGATCGTCACCTGCCGGGTCAGATCGCCGTTGGCCACCGCTGAGGCGACCTGCGAGATGTTGCGCACCTGCATGGTCAGGTTGTTGGCCATCAGGTTGACGTTGTTGCTGAGGTCCTTCCAGATGCCCGTGACGCCCGGCACATGCGCCTGGCCGCCCAGGATGCCCTCGGTGCCCACCTCACGGGCCACCCGGGTCACCTGCTCGGCGAACGACGACAGCTGGTCCACCATCGTGTTGACCGTGGTGACCAGTTCGAGGATCTCGCCCTTGGCGTCGACGGTGATCTTCTTCGACAGGTCGCCCTTGGCCACCGCCGTCGTCACCTCGGCGATGTTGCGCACCTGGATCGTCAGGTTGTTCGCCATGAAGTTCACGGACTGCGTGAGGTCCTTCCAGGTGCCCGAGACACCCTGGACCTCGGCCTGGCCGCCGAGGATGCCCTCCGTGCCCACCTCACGGGCGACGCGCGTGACCTCCTGCGCGAACGACGACAGCTGGTCCACCATCGTGTTCAGCGTGTTCTTCAGCTCCAGGATCTCCCCGCGCGCGTCCACGGTGATCTTCTGGGAGAGGTCACCGCGCGCCACGGCCGTGGCCACCTGGGCGATGTTGCGCACCTGGGCGGTGAGGTTGCCGGCCATGCCGTTCACCGAGTCGGTGAGGTCCCGCCACACACCGGCCACACCCGGCACCTGCGCCTGACCGCCGAGCCGCCCCTCCGTGCCCACGTCACGGGCGACCCGGGTCACCTGGTCGGCGAAGGCGGAGAGCTGGTCCACCATCGTGTTGATGGTGTTCTTCAGCTCCAGGATCTCCCCGCGCGCGTCCACGCCGATCTTCTGCGACAGATCACCGAGCGCCACGGCCGTCGTCACCTGGGAGATGTTGCGCACCTGCATGGTCAGGTTGTTGGCCATCAGGTTGACGGAGTCGGTCAGCTCCTTCCAGGTGCCCGAGACGCCGTCCACCCGCGCCTGACCGCCGAGCCGCCCCTCCGTACCCACGTCACGGGCCATCCGCGTCACCTGGTCGGCGAAGCTGGAGAGCTGGTCCACCATGGTGTTCACGGTGTTCTTCAGCTTGAGCATCTCGCCGGAGACGTCCACCGTGACCTTCTGCGAGAGGTCGCCGTTGGCCACCGCCGTCGTCACCTGGGCGATGTTGCGCACCTGACCGGTCAGGTTGCGGAACGCGGTGTTGACCGAGTCCGTCAGGTCCTTCCAGGTACCGGCCGCGCCGGACACCTGCGCCTGACCGCCCAGCTCGCCCTCGACACCGATCTCCCGCGCGACCCGGGTCACCTCCGCGCCGAACGCCGACAGCTGGTCCACCATGCCGTTGACGGTGTTCTTCAGCTCCAGCATCTCGCCGGCCACGTCCACGGTGACCTTCTGCGACAGATCGCCGTTCGCCACGGCGGTCGTCACGGCCGCGATGTCGCGCACCTGCGTGGTCAGGTTCCGGAAGACCGTGTTGACCGAGTCCGTCAGATCCTTCCAGGTACCCGCCGCGCCCGGCACATTCGCCTGGCCGCCGAGCCGCCCCTCGGCCCCGACCTCGTTGGCCACCCGCGTGACCTCGTCCGCGAAGATCCGCAGCGTCTCGGTCATCTGGTTGATCGTCTCGGCAAGCTGCGCGACCTCGCCGCGCGCGGGCACGGTCACCTTCTGCGACAGATCACCGTTCGCGACCGCCGTCGTCACCTGGGAGATCCCGCGCACCTGCGCGGTGAGGTTCCCGGCCATCGTGTTGACGGAGTCGGTGAGCTCCTTCCACACCCCGGCCACCCCGGGCACCTGCGCCTGGCCGCCCAGGATGCCCTCGGTGCCCACCTCACGGGCGACCCGTGTCACCTCGGAGGAGAACGACGACAGCTGCTCCACCATCGTGTTGACGGTGTTCTTCAGCTCCAGCATCTCGCCGGCCACCTGCACGGTGACCTTCCGGGAGAGATCACCGCTCGCGACCGCCGTCGTCACCAGGGCGATGTCGCGCACCTGGGCGGTGAGCCGGTTCGCCATGGTGTTGACGGACTCCGTCAGGTCCTTCCACGAACCCGACATGCCCCGCACCTTGGCCTGGCCGCCGAGCTTGCCCTCGGTGCCGACCTCGATGGCGACCCGCGTCACCTCGTCGGTGAACGTGGACAGCTGGTCCACCAGGTTGTTGACGGTCCGGCCCACCTTCAGGAACTCGCCCCGCAGCGGATGCCCGGTCCCGTCCGGCGCCTCGGTGCGCAGATCCATGCGCGGCGACAGATCGCCCTCCGCGACCGCCGTCAGCACCCGGCTGACCTCCGAGACCGGCCACACCAGCTCGTCGACCAGCGCGTTGGAGTTCTCCACCGCGGCCGCCCAGGAGCCCTCGCAGGCCCCCGTCTCCAGCCGCTCCGTCAGCTTGCCCTCACGGCCGACCATGCGCCGTACCCGGGACAGCTCACCGGTCAGATGCAGATTGCGGTCGGCGACCTCGTTGAACACCGCCGCGATCTCCGACATCACCCCGTCGCCGGACACCGTGAGCCGCTTGCGGAAGTTGCCGTCCCGCATGGCCTCCAGAGCCGAGAGCAACCGGTTCAGGGCAGCCGTGTCCACGACGGTGGTGCCCCCGCCCCTCCGCGCGGACGGTCCGCCCTTCGCGCGCGTCTTCGTGCCCCGCGTCGCTGCGCCAGACTCCACTGTGTCCCTCCCGGAGGGGTAGACCGTCACTGCCGTGCCCGGCGGCGCCGGCCCGGTGCGCCGCCGGCCGGCGCACCGGATTGCTTTCCGCGTACTCGTCACCGCCCGGCCCGCACGGCCGCCCGGTACTTCTGCCGTTACCGCTGTCCGCGAAGTCCCGGCCGCACCAGGGGCTGCTGCCCGCCGCTCGCGGAGCCCACGCGGCATGGCCGGACCTTCGTCGAAATCCTGCCCAGTGTTTCACCCCGGCCGAACCAGGCCATAACAGTTCGGCAGCTTCGCACATCGTCCGCACACCCTGGGGGGTAAACACCGGTGACCGGCATCCGCTCGGACGGCGAAGGTAAGTAACCTTGCACCGGGCTGTCCAGCCGCACCGGCCCGGCCGGCCTGTGCGCCGAGACGACGAAGAGCGGTTATCGGAGGGGCGGCCGCAGAGCATGACCGGAGCGATTCCGGGGGAACAGACCCCGGAGCAGGGGCCGAAGGGCGAGCGGATGCCGCGGCAGCGGAGCGAGCCGGCCGGTGCCCTCGCCTTGCACGTAGACGACAGGTCAGGGAGTTCTGTGATCACCGCGCGCGCGGCCGCCAGCTTCGAGCCCGTGGGGCGTTCGGTCGCGACCGCCCGGTCCTTCGTCCGCGACACCCTCCAGGGCTGGGGCTTCGCCGACATCGTCGACGACGCCGTGGTCCTCACCAGCGAACTGGTGACCAACGCCGTCGTCCACGCGGGCACCGAGGCCGAGGTCCTGTGCCTGCGCACCGAGCACGGCGTCCGCATCGAGGTCTCCGACCGCTACCCCGAGCGCGAGGTCCGGCTGCAGAACGCGCACGCGGTCATGGGCAGCCCCGACCGCGAGGGCGGCCGCGGCCTCCAGCTCTGCGCGGCCCTCGCCTCCCGCTGGGGTGTGGAGTACACCTCCACGCACAAGAACGTCTGGTTCCAGCTCGACCTGCCCGAACGCGCGCTCGGCACCCGAACCGCCGGTCCCGCTCTGCCCACCGACCTGCTGCCGACCGCCGACGGCCGGGTCCGCGTCGCCGTCCTCCAGATCGACCGCAAGGGCTCGGTCAGCGCCTGGAACGAGGACGCCGAGGACCTCTTCGGCTACGCGGCCGACGAGGTCGTCGGCAAGCCCCTCACCGACCTCGCCGCCTGGCCGCACACCCCGGGCACCGGCACCGGCATCGCCGAGGCGCTCCAGCTCTCCCGCTGGGAGGGCAGCTACGGCGTCCGCCGCGCCGACGGCCGCGTCACCCCCGTCTACGCCTCCCACCTCAGGGTCCGCGACACCGGCGGCGAGCCCTCCACCGTCTGCCTCCTGGTCCGCGACCACGAGCGCGCCGTCCTCCAGACCCCCTCCCGCGTGCCCACGGGCGACCAGGGCGCCGAAGGACCGAGCGCCGACCCCTTCGAGGTCTTCATCGGCTCCCCCGCCCCGGACGACCTCGACGGCCTCCTCCAGCGCACGGTCGAACGCGCCCGCGACATGCTCGACGGCGACTCCGCCTTCCTGCTGCTCGCCACCGACGACGAGACCGAACTGGAGGTCCGCGCCTCCACCGGCCTGCCCTCCGCCCGCCAGCGCTTCGCCCGCGTCCCCGTCGAGGCGGGCCCCGGGCGCTACGGCTCGGCGCGGATGCCCGCCGTCCACGAGGACCTCACCTCCGTACCCGGCGCGGTGCCCCTCCTGGCCGGCACCGGGATGCGCTCGGTCGTCACGGTGCCGCTCAAGGTCGAGGGCCGCCTCACCGGCTCCCTGGGCGTCGCCGCCGAGGGGCCGGGGCGCTACTCCAACGAGGAGGCGCTGCGCCTGCAGTTCGCCGCCGACCGCATCGCCCTGGCTGTCGAATCGGCCCGCCTCGGCGAACTGGAACGGCTGCGCCGCGGCTCGCTCAGCTTCCTGGTCGAGGCCTCCGACCTGCTGGCCGGCACCCTCGACCGCGACCAGACGCTGGCCCTCATGGCCCAGATGACGGTGCCGACCCTGGCCACCTGGTGCGCGGTCTACACGATCGCCGACCCCGCCTCCGACCCCTATCTGTCGTACGTCCTCCACGAGGACGAGGAACTCATCGACGGCATCAAGTCCCTGCTGTCGAAGATCCCCCCGCCCGAGCCGGTCCTCACCCCCGGCGCCCGGGTCTGGGCGCTGCCCGGCGAGGTCGCCCACCAGGCGGCCCTGCGCACCTCCATGCGCAGCCTCGGCCTGTCCGGCGGTTCCGCCCAGCAGCTCACCTCCAGCATCGGCCCGACCCTGGCGACGGCCTCCGCCGTCGGCGGCGAGACCGTGGTCCTGCCGCTGGTCGCCCGCAACCGCGTCATCGGCATGCTGATCCTCGGCAAGCCCACGGACGAACACTTCCGCCAGGAGATCCTGGAACTGGCCGAGGACCTCTCCCGCCGCGCCGCGCTCGCCCTGGACAACGCCCGCCTGTACTCGGAGCGCACGGCCATCAGCCAGTCCCTCCAGCGCAGCCTGCTGCCCCCGGGCCTGCCGCACATCGACGGCGTCGAGGTCGACGTCATCTACCGCGCGGCCGGCGAGGGCAACGAGGTCGGCGGCGACTTCTACGACCTCTTCCCGATCGGCGACGGCGCCTACGGCTTCGCCATCGGCGACGTCTGCGGCACCGGACCGAACGCCGCCGCCGTCACCGGCCTGGCCCGGCACGCCCTGCGCCTGCTCGCCCGCGAGGGCCTGAGCGGCCCGGCGGTCCTGGAGCGGCTGAACTCCGCGATCCTCGACGAGGGCGACCGCAGCCGCTTCCTCACCCTGCTCTACGGCGAGTTGCGGCCGCAGGAGAACGGCGGCGCCGAGATGAAGATGGTCTGCGCCGGCCACCCGCTCCCGCTGCGCCTGCGTCAGGACGGCACGGTGGAGGCGGCGGCCGAACCGCAGCCCCTGCTCGGCGTGATCGAGGACCTGGAGCTCTACGAGGAGACGGTCACCCTCGACCCCGGCGACGTGCTGCTGTGCGTCACGGACGGCGTCACCGAACGCCGCGAGGGCACGCGCATGTTGGGCGACGACGGTCTCGCCGACGTCCTCACCACCTGCACGGGGCTCACCGCGGGCGCGGTGGCCGCCCGCATCCTGCGCGCGGTGGAGCGCTTCGCCTCCGACGCCCCGTCCGACGACATGGCGATCCTGGCCATGCGGGTTCCGGGCCTTCAGCAGGACTGAGGCCCGGGGCCACCGGCCCCCGGACATGCGAAAGACCCCGCCCGAATGGGCGGGGTCTTTTTCGCTGAGCCCCCAAACGGAATCGAACCGTTGACCTTCTCCTTACCATGGAGACGCTCTGCCGACTGAGCTATAGGGGCCTTGTTGTTTTTGAGGTTTCCCTCGCGGCAACAAGAAGATCGTACCCCGAACACGCACGGGTTCCCAAATCCGTTCGGGCCCGATCATCAAGCGGGCTGAAGAAGTCCCCCAAGGGCGTTGCAGGCGGCGGCGATCCGGTGCATGTCCCGCTTCGTCAGCGCGGCGTCGACGGGCAGCGCCAGCGTCTCGTCGGCGGCCCGCTCGGTCTCCGGCAGGGACACACAGCGCCGGAATCCGGGCAGCCGGTGGACGGGCGTCCGCACGGGCACCCGGCAGTCAACTCCCCTGGCCCGCAAGGCGCGCGCGAACGCGTCCCGGTCCGGCCGCCCGTTGCCCGGCACCCGCACCACGTACTGCTGATAGGTGTGCCCGGCACCCCCGGCCGGCGTCCGCACTCCCCTGAGCCGCGCGTCGAGATACGCGGCCCGCTCCCGGCGGGAGGCCCGCTCGTCGTACGGCGTCTCGGACTCGCCGTGCTCCAGCACGAACAGCCCGTGCCGCGCGGCGACCTCGCGCAACGCCCCGGTGTCCGCCTGCCGTCCGAAGCGGTGCACGACAACGAGGGCCGCGGTGCGGGACGTTACGGCCGCCTCCACGGCGGCGGCGTCCAGGCAGTAGGTGACGGGGTCTATGTCGGCGAAGGCCGGCAGCGCGCCCGCCCGGGTCACGGCCTCGGCGATCTCCGCGTTCCCGAAGGCCGGTACGACGACCTCGTGACCGGCACCCACGCCGGCGGCTCTGAGCATTTCAGCGGTAGCCATGGACCCCATGTTTCGGGGGTAATGTGAACGCAAAGTTAAGCAAAACAAAAAAGGGCTGGCCCCTGAACCGAAGTTCAGGGGCCAGCCCTATCAAAATTAGTTCGGCGGCGTCCTACTCTCCCACAGGGTCCCCCCTGCAGTACCATCGGCGCTGTGAGGCTTAGCTTCCGGGTTCGGAATGTAACCGGGCGTT